>JBEKZK010000240.1:0-6622 GCA_049509935.1 Xanthobacteraceae bacterium
CGGCGCCGCCTTCGGCGAGAACGGCGGCGATGTTCTCCAGGGCCTGTCGGGTCTGCGCAACGAACCCTTCGGGAAACTGCCCGGCCGTATCGTTTCCCACCATGCCACCGACGAACACCAGGTCGCCGCGCGCCATGATGCCGTTGGCAAAGCCCTTGGGGCGGGGCCAGCCCGCTGGCTGCAGCACCGTATTGTGGGCGCGGTCGCGTATCTGGCTTGCGGACATGTCATCTCTCCCTGGAGCCGTCGCTGGGACACGCTCCCGAATCCCTCAAAGTGGCGCATGCGCCTGGCGGCGCGCCGGTCACGGATCGAGCCAGAAGGCCTTCGCCGAACATGCCAGGGCTGATTGCTTGTAGCGCATGCCCCGGCAGATTGGAAAAGGCGTTATTCGTGCCGGCCCGAATGCTATGGTAACGGCCTCGCGGCGCCCCGATCCATGCCGGACTCGACGAGGACATTCGAAATGAATCGCATACTCATGACCGGCGCTGCCGGCAATATTGGGCGGGCGCTGCGCGAGGGATTTCGCGGGCGCTACCCGGTGATCCGCCTGTCGGACATCGCGCCGATGGAGGCGGCGCGCTCCGGCGAGGAGGTCGTCCGGGCGGATCTCGCCAATTTTGCCGAGGTCGACGCCGCAATGGAGGGGGTGGACGCTGTGGTCCATCTCGGCGGCATCTCGGTCGAGGATACCTGGGAGAAGATCCTGCCCAACAGCATCGAGGGAACGTGGAATGTCTTCGAGGCCGCGCGCCGCCACGGCGTTCGCCGCGTCGTCTACGCGAGCTCGCATCATGCGGTCGGCTATTATCGGCGTGGCCGCTTCATCGACCGCCACGTCCAGCCGCGCCCCGACGGGCCCTACGGCGTGAGCAAGGCGTTCGGCGAGGCAGTGGGGCGGATGTTCGCCGACAAGCACGGCATGACGGTCGCGTGCCTGCGCATCGGCGGCTTCCTGCCCAAGCCGAAGGACCTGCGCACGCTGCGCATCTGGCTGAGCCCGCGCGATTGCATCCAGCTGGTCGGTCGCTGCATCGACGCCGCGGACTATCATTTCATCGTGGTGTACGGCATCTCCAACAACGAGCGCGGCCGTTACCTCAACACCGGCCTGGAGTTTCTCGGCTACCGGCCGCAGGACAATTCCGAGGAGTTCGCCGCCGAGATCATGGCCCAGCCCGACGCCGAGGGCGCGATCTCGCGCCAGTTTCACGGCGGCCCCTATTCGGAGATCGGTTTCGACGGCGATCTCGCCAAGATCGAATGATCGAGCGCCCGGTGCGGACGTTCGCCGCATGACCGCCGCGACCGAGCCGCCGTGGTGGCAGCGCGCCGTCATCTATCAGGTCTATCCGCGCTCGTTCCAGGACGACAGCGGCGACGGCGTCGGCGATCTCGCGGGAATCACCCGGCGACTACCATATCTGCACGCGCTTGGCGTCGACGCGGTGTGGCTGTCGCCGATCTTCCGCTCGCCGATGCGCGATTTCGGCTACGACATCTCCGACTATCGCGACGTCGATCCGCTGTTCGGCACGCTGGCCGATCTCGATGCGCTGATCGCGGCCGCCCACGGGCTCGGGCTCAAGGTCCTGCTCGATTTCGTTCCCAACCACACATCCGACCTGCACCCGTGGTTTCGCGACAGCCGCGCATCGCGCGAGAGCCCGAAGCGTGACTGGTATATCTGGCGCGATCCCGCGCCGGACGGCGGTCCGCCCAACAACTGGCTGTCGGAATTCGGCGGCGCCGCCTGGGAGCTCGATCCGGCGACCGGCCAGTACTACTATCATGCGTTCCTCGCGGCGCAGCCGGATCTCAATTGGCGCAACCCGCAGGTCGTCGGCGCCATGCACGACGTGATCCGGTTCTGGCTGCGCCGCGGCGTCGACGGATTTCGCGTCGACGTGATGTGGCACCTGATGAAGGACGACCGCTTCCGCGACAATCCCGAGAACCCGGCCTATCGCGACGGAATGCCGCCCAACCGCCGGCTGCTGGCGCTCTTCTCGGCGGATGTCGACGGCGTGCAGGATGTCGTCGCCGGGCTGCGCCGGGTGGTCGACGAGTTCGACGACCGGCTGCTGATCGGCGAGATCTACCTGCCGGTCGAGCGGCTCGTCGCCTACTACGGCGAGGCGCTCGGCGGCGCCCATCTGCCGTTCAACTTCACGCTGCTGGAAGCCGCCTGGCGCGCGCCCGAGATCGCCCGTCTCGTCGCCGCCTACGAGGCGGCGCTGCCGCCCGGCGGCTGGCCCAACTGGGTTCTCGGCAACCATGATCGTCCGCGCGTCGCCACCCGGGTTGGCCGCGCCCAGGCGCCCGTCGCCGCCATGCTGCTGCTCACGCTGCGGGGAACGCCGACGCTCTATTACGGCGACGAAATCGGCATGGAGCAGGTGACGATCCCGCCGGATCGGGTCCGCGACCCGTGGGAGAAGAACCTTCCGGGTTTCGGCCTTGGGCGCGACGGGGCGCGGACGCCGATGCAGTGGGACGCCGGCCGGTTCGCCGGCTTCTCCACCGTCGAGCCGTGGCTGCCCGTGGCGCCGGACGCCGCGACCGTCAACGTGGACGTCGTCAGCGCCGATCCGGGCTCGCTCTACAGCCTCTACGTCCGCCTCGTGCGGATGAGGCGGGAGAACGTGGCGCTGCAGCTCGGAACGCTCGACGCGATCGCGGCGCATGGCGATGTCCTGCTGTTTGTTCGCGCGCTCGGACCGTCGCGCATCCTGATGGCGCTCAATCTCGGCGCCGCGCCGGCCGACCTGGCGGTCGCTGGGGTCCGGGGCAACGTCCTGCTCGCGTGCCGGGCCGGCCGCGAGGGCGAGACGATCGACGGCCACATCGCGCTTGCGCCTGCCGACGGCCTGGTCATCGAGCTGGCGTCGGACTCGCAGGTGCCGGTCGGCGGGTCGGCAGACGGGTGACGAGCGGTCAATGCCTGGAGGACCAGAGATGGCGGCGCGATGAGCCGGAGCGGACTATGACGAGCCTGAGGGAGCCGGGCTCGTCAGAGCCGGATGCCACTTGCCCAGTATCCCCGCAGAGCGCCGCGCTTGTTCGGCCCGAACTGTCTATATGGCTTGGGCATGGGCGCCGTCGCGGCTACCATAGACCTGTGAGCAGTCGATACTCGTCGTACGAAATGCGGTTGGTCGCAATCAAGTGGCGGACACGCCGGGCATACTCACTGGACATCATGAGCTTGGTGTCCCGAGGCAGCTGCTCGGCCCAAGCCTCCTCACCTTCGTAGATCAGCATCGGGATTTCGGCATATCGGCGGCCGGTCGGCTCGCAAGAGTCGGCGGCGCGGGCCTCAAGTTGTGTCAAGCTGTTCCAGTTCGCGATCCTTTCTTCGACGCGACCATTGAAATCGGCCCGCGCCCGAAGCTGAAGCTCTTCCGCCGTGTGGGTGCGCCACCCAAATTCGCGCATGATGTCATGAATTGCGATGGAGTAGCGATGGACGTCGGCCTGTGGAATCCCGACGGTGTTCGTTCCGAATTTATAATCCAAGTAGGTCTCGCCGCGATCGCGAACTCCCGCGATCATCCCGGCGATACTTCCGCCGCCGAAGAACGTCAGCTCTTCGCGATCCTCCATGTTGAACCATTCGAGATCCCTTAGCAGCAGGAAAGCCACGCGCGCGCAACGCGGGTCGGCCACCGCCGCACGGAACCGCGGCGACTTCGCCAGCAGCTTCTCCAATCGGGTCGCCTCGGGCTCTGTGTCGGGATCGTATTTCGGTGTCGCCGCAGGGTCATCGATGAGAGCCACATCATCAGCCGTGATCTTGAACCGTCCCCAAATCCACCCGTCGCCGGAGTCGCTGGGTCGTCTGGGCCCCGTAACTTCGATGCGCTTGCCTGCGGCGATCAGAACATTCCGGACCCGGACGACCTGGGCCTGACGAGTCCCGCCCGGCCTGTAAATCGACCAGAGGATCGTCGCGCGGCCGTGTCGTGTCCGGCAGGAGTGGGCGCTTTCGGGAACACCAGCGAGAACGGGCCGTCCGGTCTGAGGATCGAAAGATGCCAGGGGTTCGTATTTTTCGCGGTTCCACCACCAACTCAGGCGGGTTTTGAGACTTGAAAGCCTGTTTGAAACAGAATGCCGCATTGAGAACCATGCATTCTGCGCGCGCGCGAGGAAGCCCCGCGCCGGAGGGAAATAGACGAATCGACTGTACGGGTACCGTGGCATTCGGATCGACACCTCTTCGCTGCCTCTGCGGGATAGACCCTAAATCTGGATATTTTAAAATCTTCTGGAGGTTGTTCGCGGCTATGAGGAGCATGACCCGCAGGGATTACGATTCTGAAAACGCGCAAGTCTGAAAACGCGGAAGATGGTCTTGACGAAGTAGACCAAGTCCACTGTCGGAGCTTGGGCGGTTTGATGGCCTCGAAATATGATCGTTTCGTTAACGTGATGGTCGCACAAGTTCAGGCGGCTCAACTCTGGGTCGTTGTCGACATCACGGAGTGCCGAAGCGTCGTGCAAAAACGTGGTCCGTCGCATTTGCGGCGACTGAAGCGCCGCACCGGTTCCGACCTTATAGCGCCACGGCGAAGGAATAGTGCCCATCTTCATCGGCCTTGGCGCGCCACTTCGGCTCAGAGCTGGGCACTCCAAGACCTGCTGTTTTGCGCGCGACACTGCGACGAGCCGGCGCAAGAGACGTTGGCGCGGTTTTCGGTGCAAGCGATGGAAAGCAAAATACATCGAATTTTACTTATTGAACAGGACCATTCTTAAGAAGCGAATGCCAAACTTATCGGCACCGCTAAATGGTGCGCCCATGGATCTGGACTACAATTTCGAGCTACAGTCGGTTCTCCCGCAGGTTCTTTGGCAGACCAGTGAATCCAAATATCTGCTGGATCGCATAGGCATTGCCTATAACATGACAGCAAATTGCGTTCCAGCTTTCAGCGATCCTGCGACAGTTGCTGCTCTATGGCGGGAGCCCGACAACGCCAGGGCTGCGATGATAAAGGCTGGCTGGAGCATCCTGCCTTATGAAGATGAGCTCGACCCTTGGAAGGCGCGAGCTCTGCACCCCCTGTTTCGCGACATCTATTCCAAACTGAAAACTGGAGCGTACCACGACAAGGCGGCCGACTATGCTGTTTGGGACCTCGTGCGCTATACCCACAAGGTGACGACAGGAGAACATCTTGCAGCGAACGGAAAGCCAATTTGCTCGCAGTACACCCAGCACAGCGTGGACAACGCCCGACCTCCATGCGCTTTCGATTTGTATAAAGCACTCATGGCAATAACGGGCGACCCGAGGAATCACCCGAAAGCCAGAAATGAATCGCCGACGCAATAAGTGAAATCCATTGCACTCTCGACCTCGCCGGAGTAGCGAGATCCCTCCGTCCGTGGTCAGGCTGAGGGGCGGAACAGGGTCTCTGCCGTCCTGCCCTTGCAAAAGCTGACATACTCGAGCAGCTCGTACCTTATATCGTCCACGATGCGGTCCAACTCCCTGCCGTCGATTCCCGGCTCGCCAAGCACATGCATTCCCAACGAATCGAGGGCCTGTTGAAAACGAGCGTTGAGCTGAACGATTTTCTCCGTCATTTCTTGCGCGAGGGCGGGAATGCTGCCGGGATGGCCGACCAGCCCGCACCGGTCGATCGTCTCCTGGTCGCCGGCGCACATCAGGACATTCCAATCGTCGTAGCCACATAGATCGAGATGGCCGTACAGAAACGCACCATGCGGTCCGTCCCATATCTCGGGATCGATGATCAACATCGGGCGCGCATGACAATAACCATATTTCCCCGCATTTTCCCGGTTGAATTGAACCGTACGGTGCATCAACGCTTCGCGGGATCTCGCAAATCGGGCGATGCGTTCTTCCGCCGTGGCGATGTGGTTGCGCTGATCGTCTGGGTGCATCCCTATCTCGCGGAGGAAATCGCCAATTTTCGGGTGGTCCCACAGCTCCTTTGGAAGAATGCGTGTTACCCCGTCCGCGTCTGGCGTCCGTCGTGACATAACCTTGAGCTCATCGAGAGTTGGTTTCTTCCGCCCGAACGCCAACCGCAGACCGTTCATCTTCTTTTCTCCCGCCATGCTGATTTGACTGACTTTTGCTTCGAGAGCTGGTCGGACATGCAATCTCCTTCGGCCGGCAGATCGCCGAGGCGCCTGCGCATCATGAAATCGACGACACCATCATCCGCCTTTGAGCGGCGTCAGGCGCAAGAACACGACGGAGCTTGCCGGGGTCAGCGGGAATGGCATGTCGAGATCGACGATCTGCCGGCGGTCGACGAGCAGAAAGAAGCGACTGGTCGAAAACGCGCGCAACGCGGTCTCGATCGCTTCGTCCTGCGTCATTGCGCGCGTGCTCGCGCTCAGCGTAACCAGAGCGGCGGGCAATTCGCCGCCGCGCGCTTCGAAACGCTCGAGCTCGCGTCGCACTCTCCCGGCGACGAGCAGCCGCGCCGTGATTGGAACCCCGTCGGACCAACTGAGCGATCCGGCGGCGATCGGCGGCTGTGATCCGGCCTGATCGCAATAGTCAACCTCGAACATCGGCCTCCCCACGACAGGATCCTCGGTGATTTTCCAGGCTGACCGATAAAATGGCGTT
>JBEKZK010000241.1:0-6598 GCA_049509935.1 Xanthobacteraceae bacterium
CGGCGCTGGTGGCGCCGATCGCGCTGACGGCATGTCAGCCGGCCGTCCTCGACCCGCAAGGGCCGGTCGGGCTCGCCGAGCGGATGATCCTGATAGACTCGCTCGCCATCATGCTTGCCATCGTTGTCCCGACGATCGCCGCAACCCTTGCGTTTGCCTGGTGGTTTCGCGCATCCAACAGAAGGGCCAGGTTTCTGCCGGATTGGAAGTATTCCGGCCGCATCGAGCTCATCGTCTGGGGCATCCCCGCCCTCGTGATCATGCTCCTGGGCGGCGTGGCCTGGATCGGATCCCATGACCTCGATCCGGCCAAGCCGTTGCCATCGGACACGCCGCCACTCGAGATCCAGGTGGTCTCGCTGGATTGGAAGTGGCTCTTCATCTACCCGAGCCAAAGTGTCGCGAGCGTGAACCAGCTCGTGGTACCGGCCGGGGTGCCCGTTCACTTCTCGCTGACCTCGGCGAGCGTGATGAATGCGTTCTTCATACCGCGGCTCGGCAGCATGATCTACACGATGAACGGCATGGCGACGCAGTTGAACCTGCGCGCGGACGCGCCGGGCACGTTCCTCGGCCTGGCGAGCCACTTCAACGGCGATGGATTCCCCGGGATGCATTTCGACGTGCGGGCGGTGCCGGCGGAGCAGTTCGCCGCCTGGATCGAGTCGACTCGCAACACCGGCGCGGCCCTGGATGCCGACAGCTACGCGGCGCTGGCCGCCCAGAGCATGAACGTACCGCCGTTCACCTATCGGACCGCCGCTCCCGATCTGTTTCGGCAGATCGTCACCCAGGAGCTGCCGCCGGGACCCGGTCCGCAGAGCGGCCGACCCGACCTCAGCGTATCGCCGCGGACGGAGCACTAACATGTTGGGCAAGCTTACCTGGGCGGCCGTTCCGCTCGACCAGCCGATCCCGCTGGCCGCCGGGGCCATGGTGGTCGTGATGATCATCGGCGTCCTCGCCTGGGTCGCGCTGAAGGGCTGGCTTCCCTATCTGTGGCGGGAGTGGATCACCAGCGTCGACCACAAGCGGATCGGGATCATGTACGTCCTGCTCGCCATGGTGATGCTGCTGCGCGGCTTCACCGACGCGATCATGATGCGGTCGCAGCAGGCGCTGGCGTTCCGCTCCGACGGCTACCTGCCGCCCGAGCATTACAATCAGATCTTCTCGGCGCACGGCACGCTGATGATCTTCTTCGTCGCCATGCCGTTCATGATCGGACTGATGAACCTCGTCGTGCCGCTGCAGCTCGGCGCCCGCGACGTGGCGTTCCCGACGCTCAACTCCGTGAGCTTCTGGCTCACCGCCACCGGAGCATTGCTCGTCAACCTTTCGCTGGTCGTGGGCGAGTTCGCGCGCACCGGATGGCTGCCGTTTCCCCCGCTGTCGGAGATCACCTACTCGCCCGGCGTCGGCGTCGACTATTATCTCTGGTCGATCCAGATTTCCGGAGTGGGGACGTTGCTGACCGGCGTCAACTTCGTGACGACGGTGCTGAAGATTCACGCACCCGGCATGACCTACAGTCGCATGCCGATGTTCTGCTGGACGACGCTCGCCACCAACCTGATGATCGTTGCCGCCTTTCCGGTCCTCACGGCGACGTTGGCGATGCTGCTGCTGGACCGCTATCTCGGATTCCACTTCTTCACCAACGAGGCCGGCGGCAACATGATGATGTTCATGAACCTCATCTGGGTGTGGGGACACCCGGAGGTCTACATTCTGGTTCTGCCCGCCTTCGGCATATTCTCGGAGGTGGTCTCGACGTTCTCCGGCAAGCCGTTGTTCGGCTACCGTTCGATGGTCGCCGCGACAATGGCGATCTGCGTGCTTTCGTTCACGGTGTGGCTGCATCACTTCTTCACGATGGGCGCCGGCGCCGACGTCAACGCCATCTTCGGCATTGCGTCGATGGTCATCGCGGTGCCGACGGGCGTGAAGATCTTCAATTGGCTGTTCACCATGTACGGCGGCCGGGTCGTCTATTCGGCGCCGATGCTGTGGTCGGTCGCCTTCATGGTCACGTTCGTGATCGGCGGCGTGACCGGCGTTCTGCTGGCGGTGCCCCCGGCGGACTTCGTGCTGCACAACAGCCTCTTCCTCGTCGCCCACTTCCACAACGTCATCATCGGCGGCGTGCTGTTCGGCGCGTTCGCCGGCTATACCTACTGGTTTCCCAAGGCGTTCGGTTTCCGCCTGCACGACGGACTTGGCCAGGCTGCCGCCTGGTGCTGGATCGTCGGTTTCTACCTCGCCTTCGTTCCGCTCTATGTCGTCGGCCTCATGGGGATGACGCGCCGCATGCAGCACTACGATGTCCCCGAGTGGCGTCCCTGGCTGCTGATCGCGGCCGGCGGGGCCGCCGTCATCCTGGCCGGAATCGTCCTGCAGATCGTGCAACTCGTCGTCAGCATTCGCCGGCGTGAGGAGTTGCGCGACGAAACCGGCGATCCGTGGAATGGGCGTTCCCTGGAATGGGCGACACCCTCCCCGCCGCCGGCTTTCGACTTCGCGGTGCAGCCCCCCATCCAGGGCGAGGAGCCCTATTGGAGCATCAAGCAGCGCGCCGTCGCGAGAGCCGGGCTCGACGACGAGCCCGCCTATGCGGACATCGA
The DNA here is from genome assembly GCA_049509935.1 of Xanthobacteraceae bacterium. Taxonomy (GTDB): domain Bacteria; phylum Pseudomonadota; class Alphaproteobacteria; order Rhizobiales; family Xanthobacteraceae; genus AP-16. The sequence goes on from JBEKZK010000241.1 coordinate 2,625, forward strand.
GATGCCGCGCAACAGCCCGACCGGGTTCATCTGCGCCTTCTTCGCCACCATCATGGGTTTCGCGTTGATCTGGCAAATCTGGTGGATGGTGGCCGTGGCGGCGGTGGGTGCCTACGCGACCTTCGTGGTGTTCGCCTGGAGGGATGTCGACGAGTACACCGTTCCGGCCGAAACGGTGGCGCGCATCGATCGTGCCAACCGCAGCGCACGCAGCAGGGCGCTCGTCCGCATGCAGGCGACGCCATGAGTGCCTTCGAGGCGGCCGGCGGCCGCGACCACCCATATCGCGCGGGGCGCGACAGCGGAGCGGGGGAGCGCCAGCCTGCCGCGGAGCACGCGGGCGGCAAGCTGGAATCCAGGCGCATCGTCGTCGCCTACGGCTTCTGGGTGTTCCTGCTCAGCGACATCATCATGTTTTCCGCCTTCTTCGCGACCTACGCGGTGCTGGTCGGGGCAACTGCTGGTGGTCCGAGCGGGCGTGACTTGTTCGACCTGCGCATCGTCGCGCTGGAGACCGCCTGCCTTCTGCTCTCGAGCTTCACCTGCGGCCTCGCCAGCATCGGGGCCCGGATGCGCAGCGCGCCCTGGTTCCATGGCGCGATGGCGGTGACCTTCTTACTTGGCGCCGCGTTTCTGTTCCTCGAGGTCCGCGAGTTCGCCAGCATGGTCGCACGCGGTGCAGGCCCGGCGCGGAGCGCGTTCCTCTCGGCCTTCTTCACGCTGGTCGGCTGCCACGGCCTGCATGTGACCGCCGGTCTGCTGTGGCTGCTGACGATGATGGCGCAGGTTTTCGCCAAGGGGTACCGCGCCGACATTCTCCGACGCATCCTCTGCTTCAGCTTGTTCTGGCATACCCTGGACATTATCTGGGTTGCGCTGTTCACGACGGTCTACCTGATGGGAGCCGGAAAATGAGCCCATACGAGCCAATTCGAGGCGCCGGCGATGCGGACACGGCTCCGGGGGACGAGCGCCCGGACGAACGCGAGCTCTCCGAAGGAATCGCCAGCTACCTGATCGGGCTCGGCCTCGCGACGCTGCTCACCGTCGTGTCCTTCTTTGTCGCGCGCACCACCCTGGTCTGGGAGCCGAGCATTCCTGTCGCGCTGGTCGTTCTGGCGATCGCGCAGATGGGCGTTCACCTCGTCTTCTTCATCCACATCACGACCGGCCCCGACAACGTCAACAACGTGATGGCGCTTGCATTCGGGGTGCTGATCGTCCTTCTGCTCTTGACCGGCTCGCTGTGGATCATGGCGCACCTGAACCACGGCATGATGCCGATGGATCACGCCATGCAGACGCCGCGCTGACTTCGGCCGCTGGGCGGTCGATCGAGGCGCGTCGGGTGGATTCCCCGGATGTGCTCTTGGCCTGCTCCGGGTCTGGTGGCGCAGTCCTCACGGGGTCAGGCGGCGGCACCGGGCGTCACCGCATAGCGCCCGGCGGGGTGACGGCGGGACAGAAGGGGCGCGAGCCGCAGACGCGCCTGGGTGAAGGCGTCCCAGTCCCCGATGTCGGGCAGCGACGGGATCGTCACCAGCTCGCCGAGGTCGAGCCCGGCGAGCGCGGCATCGACCAACTCGCCGACCTCCATCACCGTCTCGGGCGGAATCGACTGGAGATCGACGCCAGAGCGCGTCCAGATTTCGGTGCGGGTGTTCCCCGGCAGCACGACCTGCACGCGCACGCCTTGTGGCGCCAGCTCCCGCTGCATCGCCTGGCTGAGCGCGAGGACGTAGGCCTTGGTGGCGAGGTAGACCGTCTCGAAGAGCTCCGGCAACAGTGCCGCGATCGAGGCGACATTGACGATGGTGCCAGAGCGGCGGGCGACGAAACCGGGCGTCGCCGCAGCGGCCAGCCGGCTCACCGCCAGCACGTTGACCCGGATGATCGCCTCGATCAGCTCGGGATCGGCGGTTGCGAACGCGCCGCTGCCGCCGATCCCGGCATTGTTGACGAGCATCGTGACGGTGGGGTCCTCGCGCAGCCGCCGTTCGACCCGCGCCAGCTCCGATGAGACCGCGAGGTCGGCCACCAGCACCTCGACGGCAACGCCGCACTCGCGGCGCAAGCGCGCCGCCAGCTCCTCCATCCGCGATCGGTCGCGGGCGACCAGAACGAGGTCGTGACCGCGCCGGGCGAGGCGATCGGCGTACGTCGCACCGATGCCGCTCGACGCGCCGGTAATCAGGGTGTTGTGCCTGCCCATCAGTTCGTCCTCCCGCCGCCGGTCTCTCAGGAAGGGTTGCGCTTGAGCGCGTCGGCCATGCGCACCAGGTCGGCCAGCGTTCGCGCCCCCATCTTGCGCATCGCGGCGCCGCGATGGATCTTGACGGTGATCTCGCTCAAGCCAAGGTCGCCGGCCACCTGCTTGTTCATCTTTCCCTCCGTCACCAGCATCATGACCTCTCGCTCGCGCGGCGACAGCGTGGCGAAGCGGCTGGCGACGAGCGCAACGCCATCATCGGTCGCGCGCCGGTCGCGATCCCGGCCGATTGCCGCCGTGACGGCATCGAGCATGTCCTGATCGCGGAACGGCTTGGCGAGGAAATCCACTGCACCGGCCTTCATCGCCCGCACCGACATGGCGATGTCGCCATGGCCGGTGATCATGACGACCGGCAGGTGGATTCCGAATTCGTTGAGCTGCGCCTGGAAGTCGAGCCCGCTGGTACCGGGCAGACGAACGTCGAGGACGATGCATCCGGGCGAGTTTCCCGGCCGGGCCTCGAGAAACTCCGGCACCGACCCGTGCAGCCGGGTTTGCAGCCCCACGGAACGAAACAGGCTGTCGAGCGCCAGGCGCAGCGATTCATCGTCGTCGACGATGTGGACCACCGCGCCGTCGTTCGCTGTGTGCGGCATCTGCAGGCTCAATAAAAAGGAAGCACGGGGGAGCGACCCCCGGCTTCCCCGCCTAACAATGACGCAGGGTACCAAGCCGCACGTGTGGGGAGCGACCCCGTGCAACCCCGGTGAGCCTGCCAAGGTTAGACCTACCTCCCCATAAGGGGGCGGATGAAGCGTAGTGGCTGGGCGGCGCCGCCGTCAAGCGGTCGTCTAGCCGACCTCCAGCCATTCGCGCCGCACCTCGGGGGCGTTGCGCAGCGTCTCGGGAGTTCCGGCGAACACGATCTGTCCGTGCCCCATCACGTAGACCCGCCGCGCGATGCGCATCGCGATGGTGAGCTTCTGCTCGACCAGGAGCACCGCCACCCCCCTGCGGCAGATGTCGAAGATCACGTCGGCCACGACCCGGACGATCTTCGGCGCCAGGCCCTCGGTCGGCTCGTCGATCAGCACGACCCGCGGGTTGCCGAGCAGGGAGCGACAGATGGTGAGCATCTGCTGCTCGCCCCCCGACAGCAGTCCGGCCCGGGTGTTGCGGCGCTCTCGCAGCTGCGGAAAGTAGTCGTACATCTGCTCCGGCGCCCATGCGGGCGAGCCGGCGCGCGCCTCCTGGATGCCCAGGCGCAGGTTTTCGTCGACCGACAGGTTGGCGAAGATCTCGCGCTCCTCCGGCACGTAGGCGATCCCCGCCCGCGCGATCCTGAAGGCGCGCCGGCCGGCGAGGTCGACACCGGCGAGACGCACCGCGCCGGCGGTCGGCCGCACCAGCCCCATGATGGTCTTGAGCGTGGTCGAGCGGCCCGAGCCGTTGCGCCCGAGCAGGCTGACGATCTCGCCGGCCGCGATCGCGAACCCGACCCCGTGCAGGATGTGGCTCTTGCCGTAGTGGGCGTGCAGGCCCTCGACCTCGAGCAGCGCGCTCATGCCGCCTCCTCGCCCAGATAGGCTTCCTGCACCCGGTGGTCGGCGCGCACCGTCTCGGGCGAGCCGCTGGCGAGGATCTCGCCGTAGACCAGCACCGAGGCATGGTCGCACAGGTCGAACACCACGCTCATGTCGTGCTCGACGACGAGCAGCGTCTTGCCCTCGGTGACCTCGCGGACCAGCTCGACCACATAGGC
>JBEKZK010000242.1:0-6568 GCA_049509935.1 Xanthobacteraceae bacterium
GATCGTCGGCGACCACCCGCGACTGACACTCGACGACATTCGCGCGGCGCAGGCCTTCGCCGCCGATTATTTGGCCGATGAAATCGTCGTCTATGGCTGAAGCAGCGTGCGGTGGCTGATCGACGAATGCGTGGATGCCGCTATGGTCGCGCAACTACGCGAGGCGGAACACGACGTGATCTACGTGTCCGATATCGCGCCGCGCGCGACCGATGCGGAAGTCATGGACCGTGCGAACAGCGAAAACCGGCTGTTGCTGACGGAGGACAAGGATTTCGGCGACTTGGTCTTCCGTCAGGCACGGCCGATCCCCGGGATCGTGCTGTTGCGAATCGACTCGGCGCGACGCTTGCGCAAAGGGGTGCGATTGCTGGCCGCCATTGACAGGTTTGGCGACACCCTCATCGGCCGCTACACGGTGGTCGAGGATGCCCGATTCCGCTATCGTCCTCTGCGGGCGGTGTGAATTCGGATCATCGGAACTTCGCGTGGACGCGCCGAGACCATCCGCTACCGCGCGCGCCAGTCATACAGCCAGTCGTATCGCCTGAGCAGGCCATCGCCGCCGATTGCCGCCAGCGCCAGGTTGCGCACGGCGGCGGCCGGCCCGTCGAGGTGATAGACGATGGCGTTCTGCCGCGCCTGGCGCTGCACGCGCGCGGTGCGGGCGCGGCGCAGCCCCTCGTATTGGCGCAGCGACGCATCGGGGGGGCCGGAGATCGCGGCGAGGCAGCCGGCGAGAACGGCCGCATCCTCGATCGCCATGGCGGCGCCCTGGGCGAGGAATGGCAGCATCGGGTGGGCGGCGTCGCCGAGCAGCGTCACCGGCCCGCGGCCCCACCGCGCCGCCGCCGGCCGGTCGTACAGCGCCCATTTGAGCCAGCGGTCGGGGATCGCGAGAAGGTCCTGCGCTGCCCGGTCCCAGCCGGAAAAGCGTCGCATCAGCTCGTCGCCCGCGCCCGCGGTGCTCCAGCCGGCCTGCTGCCAGGCATCGCCGACGATCGCCACGATGTTGATGGTTCGGCCGGCCTTCACCGGATAGTGCACCAGGTGGGCATCGGGACCGAGCCACAGATGGGTTGCGGGCGCGCGCAGGCGCTCCGCCACGCGGTCCGCCGGAACCACGGCGCGCCATGCGGTGCGACGCGCGAAGCTCGGCAGCCGATCGTGCCCGAGCCGTCGCCGCACCGTCGACCACAGCCCGTCGGCCGCGATCAGCGCGATGCCGTGCTCGTCGTGGCTTCCGCCGCGGCGGCGCCCCTCGACGGTGATGCCGTGGGCATGAACGGCGAAATCCTCGATCTCGATGCCGAGCCGCAGCTCGGCATCCGGCGTCTCTGCGAGGGCGCCGACCAGCGTCGCCTGGAGATCGCCGCGATGAATCACCCAATGCGGGGCGCCGTAGCGCAGCTCGGATGCGGCGCCGAGCGGCGCCCGCACGAGCTCGCCGCCATCGTGGCTGCGCAGGATCCGGAGCGCTTCGGGCGCCACGACGTGCGGCGCCAGCCGATCGCGCAGGCCGAGCTCGATCAGGATGCGAGTGGCGTTGGGCGACAACTGAATGCCGGCGCCGGTCTCCTCGAGCCGGTCGGCCTTGTCGATGACCACGACGCGGAAGCCGCGGCCCGCGAGCGCGAGCGCTGCCGTCAGCCCGCCGATCCCCGCTCCCGCAATGATGACGGAGCGCGACCGCGCCACGCCGCCTCAGGCGGCCGCCGGCTCGCGCCAGGCGCACTCCGCCGGGCGGGCCGCATCGGCTGGCAGCGTCGGATCGTGGCGGTACAGCGTCGAGCAGTAGGAGCAGATGATCTCGCTGTCTCCGCCGAGATCGAGAAAGATGTGGGGATGGTCGAACGGCGGCAGATCCCCGATGCACATGAACTCCGTGGCGCCGATCTCGATGACCGCGACGCCAGGCCGATTATGGAAATGGGGAACCACCCGCTCTGACATTGCTGTACCCGCCGGCTCGCGCGATTCTGTGCCGCGCAGGGGCACATTAGCGAGGGGAACGGACGATGGGTAGGTCTGCGGGCCTCTCGGGGCCCCGGTCGTATCCGTGCGCGTCCGTTCCAGGACCTCCATTCCAGCTCGAACCTCGGGAGCCGGCCTTGAGAATCTAGTCAGACAGATCTATATTCTGGACATAATGGTCGGAGAGACCGATGGCGACTTGGCAAGTGCAGGAGGCCAAGACCCGGTTGAGCGAGGTGATCGAGCGCGCGCGCACCGAGGGGCCGCAGACCATCACCAGGCACGGCGCCGCTCGTGCCGTAGTGCTCTCGGTCGAGGACTATCAAGCCCTGGTGGCCAACAAACCCGACTTCAAGGCCTATCTGCTTGGTGGTCCCAAGGTTGACGAGTTCCCGGTCGAGCGCGGGCGCGATTTCGGCAGGGACATCGACCTTTGACCGGCGACATGCGGTATCTGCTCGACACGAATGTGGTGTCCGAGACGCGGAGACTGCGGCCCGACCCGGGGGTCACGGCGTTCCTGTCCGCGGCGGACGCCACGAGCCTGTTCATCAGCGTGCTCACGCTCGGCGAAATGCACAGAGGCGTCATCGCCAAGCGCCGGACCGATCCGCTTGCGGCCGATCAACTCGGACTTTGGGTCGACGGGATCGAGACGATGTTTGCCGATCGGATCCTTCCGGTCGACGCCGCGGCGGCGCGGCGATGGGGCGAGTTGTCAGCCGCTCGCAGCCTGCCGGTTGTCGATACTCTCATCGCCGCAACGGCCCTGGTCAACGGGCTCGTGCTGGTTACCCGCAACATGCGGGATCTCGAGGCCACCGGAGCAACGCTGATCGACCCGTGGCTGACCGGGAGGCGCGGTTGATCGGCGTCGCGTGCCGGTCGCCGGCAGCGACCGGTCCTGGGCGAAGTGCGGGGCCAGGTCTTCGCAAGATGCGCTCGGCTACTTCGACACCACGCTGACCTGGACGTTGCCGAAGTTGCGTTCGACCTGCAGCGCCACGTGGCCGCCGTGGCGCAGGACGGTGAGATCGACCGAGGACCCGCCGAGCCGCAGCCCGGACAGCTTCACTTCGCCGAGGAACGACGGCAGGCTCGGATTGCTCAGCCGGATTTCGTTCTTGACCGGATCGAACTCCAGCCCGAGGGACGCCTGCAGGAGCAGGAACGGGGCGCCGCTCGCCCATGCCTGCGGCGCGCAGGCGACCGGATAGAGCGTCGGCCCCTGCCGGCGCCGGCGCTGGAAGCCGCAGTAGAGCTCGGGCAGCCGGCGCAGGTCCATGTAGCTCGCCGCCTCGAACAGTCCCCGGAACACGCTGTCGACCGCCTGGCTCAGGCCGTAGCGCGCAAAGCCCAGCGCAATCAAGGCGTTGTCGTGCGGCCAGACCGACCCGTTGTGATAGGACATCGGATTGAAGCGCGCTTCGGTGCTCGCCACCGTGCGGATGCCCCAGCCGGATGAAAAGCGCGGGCTCATCAGGCCGGTCGCAACCTCTGCGGCGCGATCGGGTCGCACGATGCCGGTGAACAGCAGTTGTCCGGCATGGGAGGTGCGCACCCGGCAGGGCTGTTTGCTGCCGTCGAGCGCGAGCGCGTAGGTCCCGATCTCGGGACACCAGAAGGCTTCCTCGAACCGTTCGGCGAGCACCGAGGCTGCAGCGTCGAGCTCGCCGGCGCGGGCGTCGTGCCCGAGCCGGCGGGCGCATCGCGCCGCCGCCCGCTTGGCGGCGTAGACGTATCCTTGCACCTCGGCGAGCGCGACCGGTCCGTCGGCCAGGCGTCCATCGGCGTGGAAGATCGCGTCGAAGGAATCCTTCCAGCCTTGATTGACCAGGCCCTTTTCGTTGGCCCGCTTGTATTCGACGAAGCCGTCGCGATCGACGTCGCCGGGGCCGTCGATCCAGGCGAGCGCCTGCTCCACTGCCGGCCACAGGGCGGCCAGCGTCTCGACGTCTCCGGTTCGCTCCACGTACAGGCCGGCGAGCAGCACGAACAGCGGCGTCGAATCGACGCTGCCATAATAGAGACCGAACGGCACCTCGTTCAGCGTCGCCATCTCGCCGCCGCGCATCTCGTGAAGGATCTTCCCGGGCTGCGCGTCGGCGACGTCGTCGTCCACCCTGGCCTGATAGCGGGCGAGCCGTCGCAGCACGCCGCGGGCGATGTCCGGGTCGAACCACAGGGTCTGCAGCGCCGTGATCATGCCGTCGCGGCCGAACGTCGTCGAATACCAGGGAATGCCCGCGTAGGGATAAGGGCCCTCCGGCGTGTCGGTGATCAGCATGTAGAGGTCCGCCATGGACCGGCACAGCACCTCGTTGAAGATGTCGTTCGATGTCTGGACGGTCGTGGCCCGCCGCGTGGCGGAACGCAGCTCGCGTCGTGCCGCCAGCATCGCGGCGAAGAAGGGTCGCGGCCTGGTGTCCTCGGGGCGGTCGCATTCCACCACGACGAAGATCGACATCCGCTGCTGCGGCGCGAGCTCGAGGCGGTAGGTGGCGATGCCCTGCTCGAGACGCGTCGGGGCCGGATCGAGCACGATCGACGTGCGGCGGATCTTCCAGTCGAGACCCTTGTAGCGCAGCAGCACTTCCTGGGGACCGGCGAGCTTCTGCTGGACGATGCCGCGCCGCGGCCGCGTCAGGCCACGGACCTCGAACAGGTCGGCGAAATCGCCATGGAACCGCACCGACAGGTCGCAGCGGATCGGATAGTCGCCGTGGTTGCGCAGCCCGATGCGCTGGTACGCGATGGTGCGCCAGAGAAACGTGGTGCGGACGATGTGCAAGGTATCCTTCTGCAGCACGTTCTGCCCGTCCTGCATGATGTCCGGATTGGTCAGGTCGACGCTGTAGACCGAATTGTCGTCGCGCACATTGGAGCCGAGCAGCAGCGGCGGCATGCCGTCGATCTGCAGCTCGAGGCGGGACAGAAAGCGCGTATCGCAATAGAACAGCCCGTCCGACCCGCCCTCGGTCGCCCCGATGTCTCCGTGGCTGTCGAGCACCATGAAGCTGTCGCCGTATTTCAGCGAGCGGCGCGGCCGCGATTCGGAGCTGGTCGCCGGGATGTAGAACGGGCTCTCCGAAGGCACCTCGCCGACCTCGATCGGCGATTGCAGGATGGCTTCCGTGGGCATGAGAGTTCTCGCCGTTGATTGGTTCCGGGTACGCAGGGGCGTGTCAGGATGGCGCCGCGCAACAAGCGGCGCGGTGACCCTCCCTCCGGCGCAGTGACTTCAAGTCGATTCTGCCGGCGACCGCCGTCAGCAGCGGCAGACGATCGTTGTCGTTGAAACGCTGGCGGATGCAATGGCATCCGCGAGTTCCGCCCCGAAGCGACTCACGCCGGCGGTAGTTAACATGTTCGGTAACTCCGGTTAGTGCGACGGGTTGCCGCCGCCGTCGCGTGTGCGCGTCGTTCCACGGCGCGGTCGACGAGCCGGTGCGGTCGCCCGCTCGGTCGCCGCCTGAGCCATGGCATCGGCGAGCACACGGAGCGTGGCCGCTGCCGTCTCAACCATCGCGCTTCTCCGGCACGATCGGGCGCCACTCGCGGCCGTCCCGCGCCAGCATCTCGTCGGCCTCGCCCGGACCATGGGTTCCGCTGCGGTAGGGCGCGGGCGGGCAGTGTTCGGGATCCTGCTCCCAGGCGTCGAGAATGGGCTGCACGACCTTCCAACCGGCCTCGATGTCGTCGGCGCTCTGGAACAGGGTGGGATCGCCGAGCATGCAGTCGTAGAGCAGGGTTTCATAGCCGGTGCTCGGCGCGGCATCGAAGTGGTCGCGGTACTTGAAGTCCATGCGCACCCCGTCGATGCGGATCGTCGGGCCAGGAATCTTGGCGTTGAACTGCAGCGAGACGCCTTCGTCGGGCTGGATTCGCAGGACGAGGAAATTCTGCGCCAGGCGGTCGACTGGTGAGTCGCGAAACATCGCGAACGGCGCCTGCTTGAACTTGATGGCGATCTCGGTCTTGCGCGTGGCGAGCGACTTGCCTGTGCGCAGATAGAATGGCACGCCCGCCCAGCGCCAGTTGTCGATCAGCAATCGCATCGCGACGTAGGTCTCGGTCTGGCTGTCCGGACCAACCCCGGGCGAATCGCGATAAGCCGGCACCTCCCGGCCGTCGAGGCGGGCCGCCTCGTATTGCCCGCGCACCACGTCGGCGATGCAGTCGTCGAGGTTCAGAGGCGGGATCGCCTTGATCACCTTCAGCTTCTCGCCGCGCACCGCGTCGGCGTCGAAGCGGATCGGCGGTTCCATCGCGGTCAACGCCAGAAGCTGGAACAGGTGGTTGGGCACCATGTCGCGCAGCGCGCCGACGTGGTCGTAGAACTTGCCCCGAGTCCCCACGCTGAGCGCCTCCGCCACCGTGATCTGGACATGGTCGATCTGCTCGCGGTTCCACAGCGGCTCGAACAGGCCGTTGCCGAAGCGCAGCACCATGATGTTCTGCACCGTCTCCTTGCCGAGATAGTGGTCGATGCGGAAGATCTGCTGCTCGGAGAACGACGCGAGCAGCTCGGCATTGAGCGCGCGCGCCGAGGGCAGGTCGGTGCCGAACGGCTTTTCCACCACCACGCGTCGCC
>JBEKZK010000243.1:0-6564 GCA_049509935.1 Xanthobacteraceae bacterium
AGGCGGCGTGGCAGCGCCGGCAGAATCTGCTCGGCGGCCTCGATCAGATTGATCTGGATGTCCTTCTCGGGGTCGATCCGGTCGAGACCGAAGGCGACGAGCTCGCGGGTCGTGTAGTGCAGCTCTGCCGCGAGCTCGGTGCCGGTGGCGCCGGCGCCGATGATCGCCACCTGGAGCTGCTCGGGCCGCAGCGGGACCGACTGCGAGTGCCCGCGGATGTAGGCGTTCACCAGCCGGCTGTGGAAGCGCTTGGCCTGCCCTGGCGTGTCCAGCGAGATCGCGTGCTCGCGTACGCCGGGGGTGCCGAAATCGTTGCCCTGGCTGCCGACCGCGATGATCAGCGTGTCGTAGCCAAAGCTCCGCTGCGACGTCACCTCGCGGCCCTCCTCGTCGACATAGGCGGCGAGCTGAACCTCTCGCCGTTGCCGGTCGAGCCCGATCATCTCGCCGATGCGGTAGCGGAAGCCGTGCCAATGCGCCTGCGCCAGGTAGTCGATCTCGTGCACGGCGAAATCCATGCTGCCGGCGGCGACCTCGTGCAGCAGCGGCTTCCACAGGTGCGTGCGCGACTTGTCGATCAGCGTCACGTCGGCGAGCTTGCGGCGACCGAGCTTGTCGCCGAGCCGGGTGACCAGCTCCAGGCCACCGGCGCCCCCGCCGACGACGATGATCTGATGAGGCTCCGCGCTGCTGCCCGTCATGACCCGTGCCCGGCGCTTCTCGGGGCGGCGCCGACCTTCTTCTGCAGTCGCTGATCGAAGCGGGCGACGTTGACGACGACGCGGCTGTGCGCCCCCCCGCCGATCGGTTCCTTCTCGTCGTGAGCCTCGACCCGGAACGCCAGCGTGCGGCCATCGATGGAGGACAGCTCAGCGGTCGCCCGGATGCGCATTCCCACCGGCGTGGCGGCGAAATGACGGATGTCGAGATGGATCCCCAGGCTCTGATGTCCGGCCGGCAGAAGGTGCTCAACCGCCGCCAGCGCGGCTGCCTCGATCACATTGATCATCACCGGAGTAGCCAATACCGGCACCAGACCGCTGCCGATGCGCGGCGCCGTATGCTCGACGCCGACCAGCAAATCTGCCGATCCCTTCAGCCCGATCTCCAGCGTCGACAATTCCGCCATTCGAATTCCCTTCCCGGCGCAGCTCTCCACCGATTGCGGCGCGCTATCGCGCCGCAATCGGACCATCCGTGTCGCGACTCGTTCTAGCAGCTTCCGGGGGAAAAAGTCCGCCCGTCGGCAGCCATCGAATCGAGGAAATTCGCCGACAGGAATGGGCCCGTCGAGTTGTCCTGCTCCGGATCGGTCCGACGGCGGCTGCCCGTCCATGTGCGGCCCCCGACGGCCACCGATGGACCTCGTGCCGATGACTGCGGACCCCGGCGCACCCATTGCGGGGGCAGTCGCCATTTAATATATTGTGTTTATAGACTAGCTGGAATAGCGTGGCAGCACGCCTTTGCGATGCGGCTATCGGGAGGAGCGGCCGGCCCGCCGCGAACCGCACGTGTCCCGCTCGCGGCGTGGATTGAACGATGCCACCGTCACCATCGACGAGGAGGGAACATTGCCCGTCGAACTGCTCGACCAGCCGACGCTCCGCCGCCGGACCCAGACCGATCCGCTGTGGGAGAGCCTTCGCCGCGAAGCCGAGGACGCGCTCGACCGCGAGCCGGCCCTGGCGCCGCTGTTCGTCAACGCGATCCTGCAACGGCGCAGCTTCGAGGACGCGGTGCTCTGCCGGATCGTCGCGCGCCTCGGCACCGATGTCGTTCTCGGCCGCGTGCTGTCCGATGCCTTCGACCGCGCGGTGGCGTCGGATCCGGCGATCGGCGTGGCGTTTCGCGCCGACATCGGCGCCGTCGTCGAGCGCGATCCCGCTTGCGGCCGCTTTCTCGAGCCGCTGCTCTATTTCAAGGGATTCCATGCCATTCAGGCCCACCGGCTGGCGCACTGGCTGTGGCATCACGATCGCGCCGATCTGGCGCTGTGCCTGCAGAGCTGGTCCTCCCAGGCGTTTCAGACCGACATCCATCCGGCCGCGCGCTTCGGGCGCGGCATCTTCCTCGATCACGCCACCGGCCTCGTCGCCGGCGCGACGACCGTGGTCGAGGACGACGTCTCGATCCTGCAGGATGTCACGCTGGGCGGAACCGGCCTCGACACCGGCGATCGCCATCCGAAGGTGAGGCGCGGCGTGCTGATCGGCGCCGGCGCGAAAATTCTCGGCAATATCGAGATCGGCAATTGCTCGCGCATCGCCGCTGGCTCCGTGGTGGTTCATCCGGTGCCCGCCAATTCCACCGTGGCCGGGAATCCGGCGCGCGTGGTCGGCCATGCCGGCTGCGCCGAGCCGGCCCGCACCATGGACCATACACTCGGCGATCTTTCCTACGAGTCCTTCACCTACACGATCTGACCGACCCGGCCGCGATCTGCAGCGCCGGGCGGTAACAGCGGGCACCGATCGGCGTTGCCACTGTCTTCGACAGTCGCACGGCATCCTGATAGGAGGGCGATGGCAGCACCGCCCGTGCTGCCGGACGAGGATCGAATTTCGCCGTCCCGATCGCAGTCCGGCTCGGAGCCCATCGCATGACACAGGCAAATTCGCGCACCGCCGATCATCCCATCGCGGCCTTGTTCCTCGACCGCTGGTCGCCTCGCGCTCTCAGCCGGGAAGAGATCTCCGACGCGACGCTGCTCACCCTGCTCGAGGCGGCGCGCTGGGCGCCCTCGTCCTACAATTCGCAGCCGTGGCGCTTTCTCTATGCCAAGCGGGACTCCCGGCCATGGCCGACCTTCCTCGGCCTGCTCAGCGAGCGCAACCAGTCGTGGGCGAAGAACGCCGCGGTCCTGCTCGTGGCGGTGTCGAAGAAGAGCTTCACGCCGCCCGGCAAGGACGCGCCGATGGCGTCCTACAGTCACTCCTTCGATGCCGGCGCCGCCTGGGCCAACCTGGCGCTGCAGGCGTCGCTCACCGGATGGCATGCCCACGCCATGGCGGGGTTCGACGTCGAGCGGGCGCGAGCCGAGTTGAACGTCCCGGAAGACTGTCGGGTCGAGGCGGTGATCGCGGTGGGGAAGCTCGGCGACAAGGCGGATCTTCCCGAGACCCTGCGGGCGGCGGAGAATCCCAACGGCCGCAGGCCGCTCGCCGAGACGATCCGCGAGGGTGGCTTTCCTCCCGCCGTGTAACAGCGCGCTCCGACTACCGGGGTGGTTTCAGGCGACGTGCTTCGGCTTGTCGCGCGGCCCGGCGGAGCGGGCCTCGGGCGATGTCGCGCCGACATCGGCCCGGCCGGGAAAGAATCGGTTCTCCGGCCGCGGCAGGCCGAGATTTTCGCGCAGCGTCGTTCCCTCGTACTCGCGCCGGAACAACCCGCGCCGCTGCAGCTCCGGGACCACCCGATCGACGACGTCGTCGAGCCCGCCGGGCAGGTGCGGGAACATTACGTTGAAGCCGTCGCACCCCTCGCCGACCAGCCACTCCTCCATCTGATCCGCGATGGTCGACGGCGTGCCCACGAAGGCGAGCCCGCCGTAGCCGCCGAGACGCTGGGCGAGCTGGCGCACCGTCAGGCTCTCGCGCCTGGCGAGCTCCACGACCCGCTCGCGCCCGCTCTTGCTGGCGTTGGTCTCCGGGATTTCGGGCAGCGGTCCGTCCGGATCGAAGGCCGAGGCATCGTGGCCGAGCGCGATCGACAGCGACGCGATGGCGCTGTCGTAATGCACGAGGCTGTCGAGCAGCGACCGCTTCCGCCGCGCCTCCTCGACCGTGTCTCCGACCACCACGAAGGCGGCGGGCAATATCTTGAGATGCTCGCGCGAGCGCCCGAGCTTGTCCATCCGGGCCTTGATGTCCGCATAGAAGCGCTGGCCGCTCGCCAGGCTGCCCTGGGCGGCGAAGACGACCTCGGCGGTTTCGGCGGCGAGCTGCCGGCCGGCATCCGATGCGCCGGCCTGCACGATCACCGGCCAGCCCTGGACCGGGCGGGCGATGTTGAGCGGGCCGCGCACCGACAGGTGCTCGCCCTTGTGGTCCAGCACGTGCATCCTGGCGGGATCGAAGTAGAGGCCGCTTTCGACGTCGCGAACGAAGGCGTCATCGGCGAAGCTGTCCCACAGGCCGGTCACCACGTCGAAGAACTCGCGCGCCCGCCGGTAACGCTCATCGTGCTCGACGTGATCCTCCAGCCCGAAGTTCAGCGCCGCGTCGGGATTGGACGTGGTCACGATGTTCCAGCCGGAGCGGCCGCCGCTGATGTGATCGAGCGAGGCGAAACGACGGGCAATGTGGAACGGCTCGTCGAAGGTGGTGGAGGCCGTCGCGATCAAACCGATGTGCTGCGTCGCGCCGGCGAGCGCCGACAGCAGCGTGAAGGGCTCGAACGACGTCACCGTGTGGCTGCGCTTCAGGGCCTCGATCGGCATGTTGAGCACCGCGAGGTGATCCGCCATGAAGAAGGCATCGAACCGCGCCCGCTCCAGGGTCTGGGCAAACCGTCTCAAATGGCCGAAGTTGAAGTTGGCGTCCGGATAGGCGCCGGGATAGCGCCACGCGCCGGTATGGATGCTGACCGGCCGCATGAATGCGCCGAGGCGCAATTGACGTGACGTGCTCACCGTTCACCTCCAATCTTGGATTGCGCCGGCCGCGGCGGATCGACCTTTGGCGGGATCTTAAGTCCTGCGGCGCCGGCGACAACTCCGGCGTGCCGGTTGTCGGCGGCAGGCGATCACGCATCGCCCTTTCCGGCAAGGGATTCGCGATCCGGACCTCGGGCGTCGGACCGCCCTGCTGCGGCGGATTTTTTGATATTGATAAAGATGATAGACTTAGTCAATATATCGCTCGGCAACCCGCCCGCTCTTCCCCGAGGAGGGCGGATACGGCACGTTTGCGCTGGTGAGCCTTGCTGCCCAAGACGTCCATCGAGAGCAATCCCAAAGCGGCCTCAACCGCCATCAAACAGGAGACGACCCTGATGTCCGCACAGTCCCAGCGCCCCGAAACGCTCGCGCTTCACGCCGGCTGGCGCGCCGATCCGGCGACCGGCGCGGTCGCGGTTCCGATCTACCAGACGACGTCGTACCAGTTCCGCGACACCGAGCACGCTGCCAATCTGTTCGCGTTGAAGGAGCTGGGAAACATCTACACGCGCATCATGAACCCGACCAACGACGTGCTGGAAAAGCGCGTCGCGGCCATCGAGGGCGGGGTCGCGGCGCTGGCGCTGGCCTCCGGCCAGGCCGCGTCGGCCTTCGCGGTGCAGAACCTCGCGCGCGTCGGCGACAACATCGTGAGCTCGACCGACCTCTATGGCGGCACCTGGAACCTGTTCGCCAACACGCTGAAGGATCAGGGCATCGAGGTGCGCTTCGTCGACCCGATCGATCCCGAGAACTTTCGCCGCGCCACTGACGATCGCACCCGCGCCTATTATGCCGAAACGCTGCCCAATCCGAAGCTGACGGTGTTCCCGATCGCCGAGGTGGCGGCCATCGGCCGCTCGTTCGGCATTCCGCTCATCGTCGACAACACGGCCGCCCCGCTGCTGGCGAGGCCATTCGACCACGGCGCGGCCGTGGTGGTCTACTCGTCGACCAAGTATCTCGGCGGCCATGGCAACTCGATCGGCGGCCTGCTCGTCGACGGCGGCAATTTCGAATGGGCCGCCCATCCGCAGCGCCAGCCGGCGCTCAATACGCCCGACCCGAGCTATCACGGCGCCATCTGGACGGAGGCGGTGAAGCCGCTCGGTCCGATCGCCTACATCATCAAGGCGCGCGTCACGCTCCTGCGCGACATCGGCTCGGCGTTCTCCCCGTTCAATGCGTTCCTCACCCTCCAGGGGCTCGAGACTCTGCCGCTGCGCATCGCCCGCCACAGCGAAAACGCGCAGTCGGTGGTCGACTTCCTGCGCAAGCGGCCGGAAGTCTCCCGCGTCATCCATCCGTCGGTGCAGAGTGGCGTTCAGCGCGAGCGGGCGGACCGCTACCTCAAGGGCGGCCTCGGCGGCCTCGTCGGCTTCGAGCTCACCGGCGGCAAGGAGGCAGGACGGCGCTTCATCGACGCACTGCAGCTGTTCTACCATGTCGCCAACATCGGCGACGCGCGCAGCCTCGCGATCCATCCGGCCACGACCACGCACTCGCAGCTCTCGCCCGAGGAGCAGGGCGCGACCGGCGTATCGGACGGCTATGTGCGCCTGTCGGTGGGCATCGAGCACATCGATGACATCATCGCCGACATCGAGCGCGGGCTCGCGGCTGCCGGTGCGTTTGCACGGGCGGCGTGATCGGGCGGCTGTTTCGGCAATCGGGATCGTCGCGCAGGACGGAACTACCGCTTCTGCGCGGCGACCCCACCCCCCTCTTTATCTCTCGGGCGCACGGTGTGCAGCGCCGGCGAAGCCTGGATGCCCGTTGCCTATTCCCTATATTGTTGACAAACTTTGTAGACTATGCGAATCATGGGGCGTCGATCGAGCGTGCCGCGTGCCGGCCGCGATCGGTCCGACTCCCCCGGGGCAAGCGAAAAGGGACTGGTGTTG
>JBEKZK010000244.1:0-6562 GCA_049509935.1 Xanthobacteraceae bacterium
TAGCCCCGATGAAATCCGGGGCCGGGGCGCTCAGGCCTCGGCAACCGCCTCGCGGTGCCGCCCGGCGAGCTGCTCCGCCGCCCGCACCATGACGTCGGCCAGATAGGCCGGTTCCTGGGCGCCAGATACGGCGAGCACGTTGCCGAAAATGAAGCAGGGCACGCCGTCGATGCCGGCGTCCTTGGCGGTGTTCGCCTCCTGCTCGATGCGGGCGGCGTCGGCGTCGCTCGCCAGCAGCTGGCGGACGAGGTCGCCGTCCATGTCGCAGTCGACCGCCGCGCCGACCAGCACGTCGCGGTCGGTGAGGTCGGCACCCTCGGCGAAGTAGAGCTCCATCAGGCGCTGCTTCATGCGTGCCGGGTCGGTGGTGTTGCCGGACCACAGGATCAGGCGATGGCAGTCGAGCGTGTTGGGCTGCCGGGCGATCTTGTCGAGCCGATAGGTCAGGCCTTCGGCCGCCGCCGCCGCGGCGACCCGCTGGGCCATCGCCTCGTAGCGCTCGACCGAGCCGAACTTGGTCTCCAGGTAGGTCTTGCGGTCGATGCCCTCGCGCGGAATCCACGGGTTGAGGAAGTACGGCCGCCAGCGCACTTCCACCGGAATCTCAGGCCGCAGCGCCAAGGCCTTCTCCAGCCGGCGCTTTCCGATGAAGCACCACGGGCAGACAATGTCGGAGACGACGTCGATCGACATCGTGCGGGCAAGCTGGGATGCGGCGGCCATTTCGGGTTCCTCGGGAGTATCGTCACCGAACGTAGTGGCCGTTTGAGCCAGCCGCAACCGTGCAGCCCTCGGCGACCCTCGGCGACGCGGGCGACCGCGGGCGACGGCCCGCCCTCTAAGAGGGCAATTCCATCGGTGGGATCGGGTCGCGAACCATGATGATGTAGGCGATGGCGGCGGCGCCGGCGACGGCGGCTCCGACCAGCAGCGCCGGCTGGAACGACTGCGTGCGGTCCACGATGAAGCCGGTGACGGTCGGGGCGAGGGCGCCGCCGAAATAGCCGCCGAAATTCTGCATCGAGCCGATCGACGCCGTGCAGTTCGCCGGCGCCGCGATGCTGGCCATCGCCCAGGCGGCGCTCGCCGAGACGTAGATCAGGAACAGCGAGATCGAGATGAAGCCGACGGCGAGCGTGCTGCTCGGGGTCAGCGCGGTGAGCACGGTGCAGATCGCGGTTCCGATCAGTGCGACGGCCATCGGATATTTGCGGCTGTTCATCGGCGAGACGCCGCGTTCCACCAGGACGTCGCACAATTTCCCCCCGACGAGGCTGCCGGCCACACCGAACACCGACGGTATGGCGGCGACCCATCCGGTCTTGGCGATGGTGAAGTGGCGCTCCATCTCCAGATAGGTCGGAAGCCAGGCATTGTAGAGCCAGAGCACATAGACGGTTCCGAAGAATCCGAAGATCATCCCCCAGGTGGTGCGAAACGCGAACAGGCGTCGCCAGTCCCGCAGCGTCGGCGGATGCGTCGGCGCGCCGCTTTCGTCCTCGGACAGATAGGCCTGCTCCTGCGCGGTGAGCGCCGCCTGGCCGGGATCGCGATGCAGCAGGTAGAAGATCCCGGCGACCAGGACCCCGGCGACGCCCATGATCGCGAACATCCAGCGCCAGCCGAAAAAGAGCATCAGGAAGGTCAGCAGTGGTGCGGCGATCGCGGTCCCCAGCGTCGAGGAGCTGTTCCAGATGCCGGTTGCGAACCCCCGCTCGCGCTTGTTGAACCAGTCGCGCACCACCCGGGCGCAGGTGGGAAATTGCGGCGCCTCGCCGATCCCGAGCAGCAGGCGCGCGGCAAAGAACTGGCCGAAGTTTTGCACCAGTCCGCCGAGCGCCTGGGCGACCGACCACAGCCCGAGGCTCAAGGTCAGCATGAGCCGCGGCCCCAGGCGGTCGACCAGGGCGCCGGCCGGAAGCTGTGCGAACGCGTAAGCGCCGAGGAAGGCCGACAGCAGGATCCCCATTTCCGAGAGGGAGAGGCCGAGATCCTCCCGGATCAGCGGATTGGCGATCGCCAGGGTCGCGCGATCGATGTAGTTGATCACGCCGCTCAGCAGGAGCAGCGTGAGCGCGACGATCTGGACCCGCCTGATGCGGCCGCCCCGTTGCAACGCGGCAACGGGTGCCGTGAGCGTTTGCGCCACCTGAACCTCCCCGACGCCGGCGTGCTCATCCTTCGCTCGACTCGACAGGGGCTGCCGGCCCGGCTCGGCGTCCGCTCGACAGCTTCATCCCAGCCGGCGAAGTTCGCAAGGGAAGTCGCTCCGGCTCAGCCTGCCGCCACCATGCCGTCAGCGGCGACGCGGGCCATCAGGGTGTCCACGGTATCGCGGCCGTTGAGCGCTGCGATCGCCACCGAGGTGTCCAGCGTGCCGCGCTCGCGCCCGGGGGCGAGCGCGGTGTGCTTGAGCACGCTGGCAATGCGGCGCGCCACCACGTGGGCGGGGCCGAGGCCGGTGTCGGTGAAGGCCACCAGGATGGTGCCATCGTGGTCGCGGCAGGCGAAATCCGACGTGCGCATCAGCCGGGCGACGATGCGCGCGGCGTCCAGGCTCAGGCGGCTGTCGCCGGGATCGGCGAGCGTGATGCGCGCCAGCGCCAGCCCGTTGCCGCGATCGACGGCATGGCCGACCGCGTGGGTGAGGTCGCGCATGAATGCGGCGCGGGTGCGCAAGCCGGTGTGCGGGTCGACGACGCCCTTGGCGTCGAGCGATGTCCCCATGCGGCGCAGGCGGCCGGCAAACGCGTGGATGCGCACCAGCGGCATCACCCGATCGGCGATCCGCGCCGGGTCGCCGATGACGCGCTCGAGATTGGGCATCCGTTCCGGGTCGATATCGGTGGCCAGATCCTCAAGCACGCCAACGGGGAGGTCGCGGAAGCGTGCGTCGGCGGCGAGCTCGGCGAGAAACGCTTCGACCATGCGTCTGCTGAACCCGTCGCCGATCACGACGCCGTCGATGTCGCGGCCGTGCAGGACGCGCGACGCCGCCTCGAGGCTCAGCGCGCCGGTGAGCCCGACATGCTGGCCGATGGCGACCGTCAGCGCCGGGTAGGCGCGTCCGCGTCCGGTGACGATCACGGTCGCATCGTCGAGCGGGTCGCTGTCCGGCATCTCCGGAGCGTCTGCGCCGCTCTCCCGGAGCGAGGCGGCGCGACGCAGCACTGAGCCGTGCAGCGTCCGCACCCGCAGCGCCGCCCGCAGCCGTGCGATGAGCCGGCCGACGGGCGCTTCGGCGTCGATCGGCAAGGCCGGGCCGAAGGTGGAGGCGGCATCGCCGCGCACGCAGGCGATCACCGGAACGAACAGCTGCCCGATCGCCAGGGCGTCCGCGAGCGCATCGCCGACGGCGGGATCAGCGAGGGCGTCGGGGTCGGCCAGAACGATAGCAGCGGGTTGAACCGAACGGGTGGCCTCGGCGACCTGATGGCCGCGAGCCTCGACCAGCGGGAACGCGCCCGCGCCCGCAAGGCGCTCGAGCAGCCAGGGAACCGGAGCGTCGGCAACAACGATGATCGGTCCCTGAAGCGACATGGACATCCGGCGGTTCGAGCAATCCGCCACAGTAGCGTCATGCTCGTAAATGCCGCGTCAACGCGCGACGACAGGATTCGTGGGTGGCGCGGCTGGTCCTACGCCGCCGAGGCGCGGCCGGCGCGGCGGCCGCGGAAGGCGGCGACCACCAGGGGATTGGCGCCCTGCGTGGTCAGTGCCTGGCACATGGCGTCGCGGTCATCGGCGGCGCCGGCGAGCCGGCTGCCGGCCAGCAGGTCGGGCAGGGCGGCCAGCGAGCCGGCTTCGTCGATCCGCGCCACCTGGCTCTGCAGATCGCGCAGCGCGAACCGGTATCCGCCGACGCTGACGACCCCCGGCGGCGCGCCATTGACCACCAGCGATTTGCCGTCGCGCTCCAGCCGGCAGGCGAACTCGGTATCGACGAATCCGACGTCGTCGATCTTGAGCCGAAGGCGGTCGCCGCGGGTCGCTCCGAGCGGGAAGGAATGGCTCGGCACCATGGCGCCGCGGAGCGCGACGGTGCCGTTCGCCGTGCGGGCGATCTCGATCACCGCGGGGGCGCCGTGGCCGTCCGCCGCCATGATGCCGCCGACCGGGATCCCGGCCGGCTTGCCATCCGGGCTCCGCCGCGTGGCGACAAGCCCGATCTCGCCGAATGCCGCCATATCGACCAGGGTCGACCCGCCGGGCCACGCGGCGCTGGCCGCCAGGCGCTCCGGCGCCCGCCAAACGGCGACGACCACCTTGAGATCGTCGCCGCCGGCGAACAGACCGGCGTCGAGCATGCGTCCGACCAGCGGGCCCGGCACCACGGCGGTATCGCAGCGCTCCGCGGCGAGCTGCGCCGAGAAGGTCGCCGGCGCAAACGGCTGATGCAGCGCCAGGGTGCCGCCGGTCAGGAGCCACGGCACGATGGCGCCGGAAAGCCCGGCAAACGACGAGGTCGCAAAGGCCGCGAGGATCGCCGCATCGGCAGCCATTCCGGCCGCGCCGACGACGGCGCTCCCGGCGGCCACCAGCTGGGTGTGATTGCGCGCGAGCGGTACGATCCCGCCCGGAGTGACGTCGAACGTCACGACCGCCATATGATCGGCCGGACGGCCGCCACGCTCGGCGGACTCCGGGGCGTCATCCCCGGCATCGCTGAAAACGTGGTCGAGCGACACCACGCCGTCCGGCAGGTCGTCGCCGAACCCGGCGACGAAGCGGATGGCAAAGGTCTCCGCCGCAACCGCCATGGCGAGCTCGCAGTGATCGAGCGATCCCACCCGCCCGCAGCAGATCAGCGCACGGGCACCGATCCGTCCGAGCATCGCGGTCATCTCGCTGGTACGCCACAGCAGCGGGATCGGCGCCACCACCAGCCCGGCACGCAGCGCGCCGAGCAGGACCAGCACGCTCTCGACCGTGTTGGGCAACTGCACGCCGACGATCGAGTCCATCGGCAGGCGAAAGCCCTGCAGTGCACGGGCGATCGCCGAAATCGCCCGATCGGCCTGCGCGAAGGTGAGCCGCCGGGGCGCGCCGTTGGTGACAAGCTCGCGGTCCGGCGGATCGGTCAGCGCCAGCGCGTCGGGATGCCGCGCCAGCGCCAGACCGAACAGGTCGTCGAGCGTTGCACGTGCAAGTTGATCGCGCGGCGTGACAGAATCGGCGCTGCGATCACCCAGGATCACGGATAGCCTCGCTGCGCGCCCGCGCGGGCGAAACGCCCCGGGGGCGGATGAGAGCTGACAGGCAACGGATGCCCGATTCGACAGTAAATGTAGCACAATCGCCGCGGTTCGGCTCCGTACGGATCCGTCCGGACCAACCCCGGCGGCGCTGGATAGCCTGGTCGATCTGGGCTATGAGGCCGCACCCGCGGCGTCACGGTGTCGCCGCATTTGGCGCCGAGACAGCGGCCACCAATGCGTGTTCTCGCTGCAGTGGAGGCATTGCGCGCGGGTCCTGATCGGCTACAAATGTCGCGGGAGCGGCAGCAAAGGGGAATTTCAGATGGAGCTCCGGATCTTGTGCGGCCAGGCCCGCTGGGTGCGTCGGGCGGCCGCCACGATTGCGGTGGTGGCGGCGTGCGGGCTTGCCGGCACGATTGGCGCAGAGGCCCAGCAGCCGGCCCCGGCCCCGCCGAAGCCAGCCCCTGCAAAGCCCGCGAAGCCCGCTCCCGGACCGCAGAAGCCGGTCCAGGCGGCGCCCCCGGCCGGGCCGGCGGCGCCGGCGCCGGCGCCGGCGCCGCAGGCTCAGGGCGACCAGCAGCAGGTCCCGGTCATCTACTCGCCCTGGACCAAGGTGTGCGGCAAGGATCAGAACCAGGCCGATGCCAAGCAGGTCTGCCTGATCGTCAAGGAGGCGCGTCTGGAGAGTGGGCAGTTCATCGCAGGCGCCGTGCTGATCGAGCCGGACGGCGTGCCGCAGAAGATCCTGCGGATCACCCTGCCGCTCGGCATGCAGCTGATGCAGGGCACCCGGGTCATTCTCGATCAGGGCACCCCGGACCAGCGGCCCTACGTGATCTGCTTCCCCAACGGCTGCATGTCGGACTACCCGGCCGACGCCGAGATGGTCAGCAAGATGAAGAAGGGCCAGGGGCTGGTGGTGCAGGCGATCAACTCGACCGGGCAGCCGATCAACCTGGTGCTGCCGCTGGCCGACTTCGCCAAGGCCTACGACGGACCGCCGACCGACCCGAAGGTGCTCGAGGAGCAGCAGAAGAAGCTGCAGGAAGAGCTGCAGAAGAAGGCCGAGGAGGCGCGCAAGAAGCTCCTCGAATCCCCGCAGCCGCAGGCGGGCGCGCCGAACGCGGTGCCGGCGACGCGCTAGATTGGGGGTTCAGTTGAACTGGGAGTTGCGCGGCCGGTAGGTGCCGTTGCCGGTCCGCTCGAATGTTTCGGCGACCTGCGGATGGCGGATCGGCTCGCCCGAGGTGTCGGGCAGCAGGTTCTGCTCGGACACGTAGGCGACGTACTCGGTCTCCGCATTCTCGGCGAACAGATGATAGAACGGCTGGTCCTTGCTCGGCCTGATCTCGGCCGGGATCGAC
>JBEKZK010000245.1:0-6497 GCA_049509935.1 Xanthobacteraceae bacterium
ACAATGAGCGATATCGTCACCGAGCGTACCGGCAGCATCCTGCGGGTCGAGCTGAATCGCCCGGACAAGAAGAACGCGATGACGGCGGCCATGTATACGAGCTTGGCGGACAGTTTCCGGGGGGCCGCCGGCGACGAGGCAGTCCGTGTCGTGCTGTGGCACGGCGCCGGAGACGCGTTCTGCGCCGGCAATGACATCGGCGATTTTCTCAACAATCCGCCCGGGCCGGGCCAATCCCCGCAGGCCCGCTTGATGAATGCGCTGATCGATTTTGACAAGCCGATCGTTGCCGCCGTGCAGGGGGTGGCGATCGGCGGCGGGACCACGATGCTGACGCACTGCGATTTCGTCTACGCGGGCGAGAGTGCGAAGTTTCAGATGCCGTTCATCAATCTCGGCCTGGTGCCGGAGTTCGGATCGAGCTAGTCGGTGCCGGCGCGCATGGGGCATCTCCGGGCGGCGGAATTGATCCTGCTGGGAGAGCCTTTCACCGCCGCGCGTGCGGCCGAGCTGGGCCTCGTGACCCGGGTGGTGCCCGACCGGTACGAGCTGGCGACCGCAACCGAAATCGCGCAGAAGCTGACGGCAAAACCGGGCGCCGCGTTGCGCGTCTCCAAGCGACTGATCAAGCAGGCCTGGATGGATCAGCTCAGGGCGGCCGTGAAAATCGAAAACCAGGAGTACGTCGAGCGGGTCCGCTCGGCAGAAGCGAAGGAAGCGTTTTCAGCGTTCTTCGAGAAGCGTCCGCCAAATTTCACCAAGACGACGACGCCTGCCGCGGCCGAATAGGTTCGTGTCGTCGCAAACACGGTCGATGCCAATGTCCACACGCGAAAACACGACGAGAGCGACGGCGCATACCGGTGCGCTGTGGCGGATCGCGTCGACCAGTCGGGCCGACGGTGCATTCGTCGCCCTATTTGCAGACGAAGAAGCAGAGAATGGGCCACGCGTTGAACCTGGAGCTTACCGGAATCGAGACGCAACTTTAACACGAAAGGACAGGCCGTGACCATACTTCAGGCCACTAGAACGAACGCTTCATCGGGTGCGACCCGCAGCGGCCGATTATTCCTGCTCGAATTGAGTGGCGGCAGCATTCATTCGATGAATCCCGACGGCTCGGACCGCAGGACCATCGTCACCGATTGTCACCTTCCCGACGGCATCGTCGTGAATGCGGAGGCGGGCCACATCTATTGGACCAATATGGGCGTACCCAACCTCGACGACGGCTCGATCGAGCGCGCCGACCTCGACGGTAGCAACCGCAAGATCATCGTCCCGCAAGGCGTCACCCACACGCCGAAGCAGATCCACCTCGATAAGGAGAACGGCAAGCTCTATTGGAGCGACCGCGAGGGCATGCGCGTGATGCGTGGGAACCTCGACGGCTCGCAGGTCGAAACGCTGGTCGAGACCGGCCGCGGAGACAAGGACCGGCACGATGAGACCCGGTGGTGCGTCGGAATCACCGTCGATCCGAAGCGCGGGAAAATCTATTGGACACAAAAAGGTCCGACCAAGGGCGGACTGGGCCGTCTCTGCCGCGCCAATATCGACATTCCGCGCGGCGAGAGCCCGGCGAAGAGGTCCGACATCGAGGTGCTGTTCGATCGCTTGCCGGAACCGATCGACCTCGAGCTCGATCTGACGAACCGCGTCCTTTACTGGACCGATCGCGGTGATCCTCCGCGCGGCAACTCGGTCAATCGCGCGCCGATCGACGGGAAAATGACGGAGCCCGAGATCCTGATTACCCACCTGATGGAAGGGATCGGCATCGCCCTCGACGTCCCGGGCAACCGGATGTTCATCACCGACTTTGCCGGCTCGGTCTATTCCGCCGATCTTGATGGAGCGAACGAGCGCAACTTCCTCTACGCCCAGGGCAACCTCACCGGCATCGCCTACGCCGAAGTCTGACAAACCGATTGGAGATTGACATGACCGACAAACCCATTCGCCGCATTGGCATCATCGGAACCGGCGTGATCGGCGCGAGCTGGACCTCGCTGTTCCTCGCCAAGGGACTGCAGGTCGTCGCGACCGACGTCGCACCGAACGCGGAAGCCGCACTGCGGAAGTTCGTGGAGAAAGCCTGGCCGGCGCTCGAGAGATTGGGCCTGTCGCCCGGGGCGTCCCAGTCGAACCTGTCGTTCACGCCCGCGTTCGCGCAAGCGGTCGCCAACGCCGATCTCGTCCAGGAGAACGGGCCGGAGCGCATCGACTTCAAGAGAAAGCTCTACGGCGAGCTCGACCAAATGCTGCCGCCCGACGTGATCATCGCGTCGAGCTCGTCGGGCCTCACCATGAGCGAGATCCAGTCCGGCGCCGCGTCCCATCCGGAACGCTGCGTCATCGCCCATCCGTTCAATCCGCCGCATTTGATCCCGCTGGTCGAGATCGTCGGCGGGGCGAAGACCTCGGAAGCGACGATCCGACGCGCAGCGGAATTTTATGCGTCCATTGGGCAGCGGACCGTGCGGCTCAACAAGGAAGTGCCGGGCCACGTCGCCAACCGCCTGCAGGCCGCGCTGGCGCGCGAGGTCTATCACCTCGTCGCCGACGGCATCGTGAGCGCCGCCGACGTCGACACCGCCCTGTGCTGGGGCCCGGGCCTGCGCTGGGGCATCATGGGCAACATGATGATCAACCACCTCGGTGGTGGGCCCGGCGGCATCGAGCACTTCTTCCAACAGTTCACCGGCCCGATGACCGCCTGGTGGAAGGTCCTCGGCTCGCCGTCGCTGACGCCGGAGGTGCAGAAGAAGCTCATCGACAGTGTCCATGCCGAGGTCGGGTCGCGCACCATCGAGGAGCTGGAGGCGGAGCGGGACGAGATTCTGCTCGGTCTCATCGAGCTGCGCACCAGACACCGGCGGACGACCGCGGCGCGCACCATCGCGGCCGAGTGAGAAGGATACCGACGCCACGACGGAGCCGGAATATGCGCCTGGCCAACGCTCTCGCCGTCGCGGAGATGCCTGGCGGCGCAACCGGGACCGTCGTGGCTCGAGACGAGCTCGCGGCGCAGCCGCGCCTTTCAACGGCAGGAACAAGGTGACCCATGAGCACGATGCTGGCGGACAATCGGCCTGACCAGGCAACGGCAGAGGTCGACACGCCACGCCGGGAACGCAAGCGCGTCGTCATCATCGGCGGTGGCTTTGCCGGTATCGCGGCGGCGCGGGCGCTGCGCCATGCCGACGTTGACGTTGTCGTGATCGACCGGCGCAACCATCACATCTTCCAGCCGTTGCTCTATCAGGTGGCGACCGCGGTGCTGGCTTCGGCGGAAATCGCCGCTCCGCTGCGCCAGCTCGAGGCGAAGCAGCAAAACCTCAACGTGCTGCTGGCCGAGGTCACCAGCGTCGACGTCGCTTCCCGCACGGTCGACGCGTCCTTGCCGGGAGTGGGCACCCGCCGGGTTTCCTTCGATTATCTGGTGGTCGCGACCGGCATGCGCCCGAGCTACTTCGGCCATGACGAGTTCGCCCCTTATGCACCGGGGCTCAAGACCCTCAGCGATGCCGAGACGATCCGGGCCAGGATCCTGAACGCGTTCGAGGTGGCCGAGACGATCGAGAACGATGACGAGCGCGCGCGCCAGATGACGTTCGTGCTGGTCGGCGCGGGGCCCACGGGCGTTGAGCTCGCGGCGTCCCTGGCGCAGATGGTCAGGGTCACGCTGCGCGGCAACTTCCGCCGCATCGATCCGGCGAAGGCGACCATCATTCTCCTCGACGGGTCCAAAAGAGTCCTTCAGACCTTTGCCGAGTCGGTGTCGTGGAAGGTGACCAAGCGCCTCGAAAAGCTGGGCGTGAAGGTACTGACGGACATCAAGGTCGAGAAGGTCGACGAACACGGCGTGATCGCCGGCGGAACCCGAATCCCGAGCGCGACGGTGCTGTGGACTGCGGGCGTCGCGGCATCGCCGATTGCGAAAATGCTCGGCACCGAGACCGACCGCGCGGGGCGGGCTGTCGTCGGCCCATCCCTGGCCGTCGCGGACGCGCCCGGGGTGTTCGTGGTGGGCGATGCCGCATCGGTCACGCAAAACGGCCATCCCGTGCCGGGCGTCGCCCAGGCCGCCATCCAGCAAGGGCGGTATGTCGGGCGGCTGATCGCGCGAGAGCTGAAGGGACGAACGGTCAAGCATCCGTTCCGCTATTTCGACAAAGGCAACATGGCGGTGGTTGGCAAGAACTACGCGGTGCTGGAGCGAGGCGGGCTGCGCACGGGCGGATTCCCGACCTGGCTGGTGTGGGTGTTCATTCACGTGCTGTCGCTGCCGCAGCTGCAGAATCGGTTGCGGGTGCAGCATCAGTGGGTTTGGTCCTATTTCACCGGCCAGCGCAGCTCGCGCCTGATCCCCGAGCAGTCGCGAACGCCGGGCGCCGAGGCGCGATGATTCCGGCATCGAGGAGAAGAAGATCATGTCGAAGGTGCTGGTTCTCTACTACTCTTCCTACGGCCATATCGAGGCGATGGCAAATGCTGTCGCCGAAGGGGCACGGCAAGCCGGTGCCCATGTCGACATCAAGCGCGTACCCGAGCTGGTCCCCGAGGAGATCGCGCGCAAGTCACACTACAAAATCGATCAGGCGGCGCCGATCGCGAAGGTCGATGACCTCGCCGCCTATGACGCCATCATCGTCGGTGCTGGAACCCGATTTGGACGGCTGTCGTCGCAAATGGCCAATTTCCTCGACCAGGCCGGTGGGCTTTGGGTGCGCGGCGCATTGCACGGCAAAGTGGGCGGCGCGTTCACATCGACCGCCACGCAACATGGCGGGCAGGAGATGACTTTGTTCTCGATCATCACCAATCTCCTGCACTTCGGCATGGTGGTTGTCGGCCTCGATTACGGCTATGTCGGGCAGATGGCTCTTGATGAGATTACCGGCGGCTCACCATATGGAGCCACTACGATTGCCGGCGGTGATGGCTCGCGCCTGCCGACCGCGAAGGAACTCGAGGGCGCCCGTTATCAAGGTCGCAAGATCGCGGAAACCGCCAATAAGCTGCATGGATAGCGCCATTTTGCGCCTCACGCGCGCTCTCGCGCACGCGTGGTTTGTTGATCGCGTCGACGCTCAAGAAAAATTTGCCAGGATTTGGGAGCATTCACTCACGCTCTTCGGCGCACGCGGTGTAGCCATCGGGTAGAGGCAAGTTCGGCCGCGAATGCGCTTTCCGCTCGACGAAGCGTGCATCCCACGCCGGCACCGGATGAAGAGGCCTAGCGATGCGAAGGGTCACATGGAGTCGAATAGCGAGGCTGCTGTCCTTGGCGGCGACCCTTGCTCTCGGCGGCTGCAACTGGGGCGTCCTAGACCCTCAGGGGCCGATCGGTGAGGCCGAACGCTCGCTCATCCTCGAATCGACTCTCTTGATGCTGATCATCGTGGTCCCGGTGATCGTGCTGGTGGTGGCTTTTGCCTGGCGATATCGAGCCTCGAACATCAACGCCAGGTACATGCCGGACTGGGACCGATCGACCGCGGTCGCGGCCATGATGGTATTCGCTCCGGTCGCAATCGTTTCCATCCTGGCGGTGTCGACGTGGCAGTCGTCGCACCGGCTCGATCCATTCAAGCCGGTCGAATCCGACGCGAAGCCCGTCACCATCGACGTCATAGCGCTCGATTGGAAATGGCTGTTCATCTACCCGCAGCTGCGCATTGCCACGGTGAACGAGATTGCGTTCCCCACCGACGTGCCGGTTGACTTCAGGATCACCTCCGCCTCGGTGATGAACTCGTTCTTCATCCCTCAGCTCGGCAGCCAGATCTTTGCCATGGGCGGCATGCAGACGAAGCTCAGCCTGATGGCGAGCCGCGCCGGCAGCTACGCAGGCGTGTCGGCAAACTATAGCGGCAACGGCTTCTCCGACATGAAATTCCAGGCCATCGCCTCGGACCAGCGGTCGTACGAGCGCTGGGTCGCCAAGGTCAAGGCAGTGCCGCAGAGCCTGACCGACGGCGTCTACCTGGCTCTGGCCAAGCCGAGCGAGAGGCATCCGGTCGAATACTTCTCCGTCGTCGCCCCCGATCTGTTCGACCAAGTTCTGCACGACATCCGGCGCGAGCCGGCTGTCACCGCCATGCCGGGCGCCGCTGTCTGCGTCGCCAACAGGGAGTAGAGCCATGCTCGGAAAGCTGACGGTCGACGCGCTCCCTCTCGGTCAGCCGATCATCATGGGGGCGTTCGGGTTCATGGGCCTGGTCGCGCTCTCGGTCGTCGCCGTTCTCACCTATCTCGGCCGGTGGAAGTGGCTGTGGACCGAGTGGCTGACCTCCGTCGATCACAAGAAGATCGGCGTGATGTACATCATCCTGGCGCTGGTGATGCTGCTGCGCGGCTTTTCCGACGCCATCATGATGCGGATGCAGCTCGCCCTGGCGGCCGGCGGCGCCGCCGGCTACCTGCCGCCCGAGCACTACGACGAAATCTTCTCCGCGCACGGCGCGATCATGATCTTCTTCATGGCG
>JBEKZK010000246.1:0-6476 GCA_049509935.1 Xanthobacteraceae bacterium
CTCTCGCCGGACGAGACGCTGCGTCGGCTTGCTGCCGCGACAGACGGCCTCACGGCCGGCCAGGTCGAGGAACGGCTGCGCTCGGTAGGTTACAACCGGGTCACCCACCAGGCGCGGCATACGATCCTCGGCGAGCTGGTCAGCCGCTCGATCAACCCATTGAACCTGCTTCTGCTGACGCTCGCGACGGCGTCCTATTTCCTGGGTGATCAGCGGGCCGCGATCGTGATCGCCGTCATGGTGGTGCTGAGCATCTCCCTGGGCTTCATCCAGGAGCATCGGTCCAACAACGCCGCCGAAGAGCTGCAAAAGATGGTGCGGATCACCGCGACCGTGCGTCGCAAGGCGGCCGGCGCCGCCCAGGACCCGGTCGAGGTGCCCATCGAGCAGCTCGTGCCGGGTGATGTCGTCCTGCTGTCGGCGGGCGACATGATCCCCGCCGACCTCAGGCTGATCTCGGCGAGGGACCTCTTCGTCAATCAGTCGACGCTGACCGGCGAGGCGATGCCTCTGGAGAAGGCGGCCGCCGCCCATGCGGGCCTCGCCGACACCCCGTTCGACCTCCCCAACATCTGCTTCATGGGCAGCGCCGTGCTCAGCGGGATCGGCTGCGGTGTCGTCGTGCTCACCGGCCCGCGCACCGCGTTCGGCCGCGTGGCCAGCGCCATCGCGGGGCAGCGCGTGCTCACCAGCTTCGACAAGGGGATCACCCGGTTCACCTGGTTGATGCTGGGGTTCATCGCGGTGATGGCCCCGCTGGTGTTCCTGATCAACGGCCTGACCAAGGGCAATTGGCTCGAGGCGTTGCTGTTCGCGTTGGCGGTGGCGGTGGGGCTCACGCCGGAGATGCTGCCGATGATCGTGACCGTCAACCTCGCCAAGGGCGCCATCGCGATGTCGCGCAAGAAGGTGATCGTCAAGCGCCTCAATGCCATCCAGAACTTCGGAGCGATGAACGTGCTGTGCACGGACAAAACCGGCACGCTCACGCAGGACCGCATCATCCTCAAGCGCCACCTCGACATCAATGGCGACGACTCCGAGCGCGTCCTCGAATACGCCTATCTCAACAGTTTCCATCAGTCCGGCCTCAAGAACCTGCTCGACGTCGCGGTCCTCAAGGAGGTCGAGCTCGAAGCCGGCCTCGAGGTCCGGGCGCGGTTCGAGAAGATCGACGAGATGCCGTTCGACTTCGAGCGGCGACGGATGTCCGTCGTTCTCGGGCGAAATGACGGCGTTCACATCCTCATTTGCAAGGGCGCCGTCGAAGAGGTCTTCGCGGCCTGCCGGCAATACGCGATCGACGGCGTGACCGGCGCGCTCGACGAGAGCCACCGCGCCGCCGCGACGGCGACGACGGCGAAGCTCAACGCCGACGGGTTTCGGGTCGTCGCGGTCGCCTTCAAGGAGATGCCGCCGACGCAGACGGCGTATTCGGTCGCCGACGAGAAGGATCTCACCCTGCTCGGCTACATCGCGTTCCTCGATCCGGCGAAGGAGACCTGCGCCGCCGCGATTGCGACGCTGAAGGCCAGCGGTGTGCAGGTGAAGATCCTGACCGGGGACAACGACATCGTGACCCGGAAAATCTGCCACGATGTCGGTCTGCCGGTAACCCAGCTCGTGCTCGGCAGCCAGATGGCGGAGTTGTCGCCGGACGCACTCGCAAGCCTGGTCGACACGGCGAACGTCTTCGCCAAGGTGTCGCCGTCGCAGAAGGCGGCCATCATCGACGCCCTGCACCGGAAGGGGCACGTCGTCGGATATCTCGGCGACGGCATCAACGACGGACCGGCGCTGAAGGCCGCGGACGTCGGGATATCGGTGGACAGCGCCGTCGACATCGCCAAGGAGTCGGCCGACATCATCCTGCTGGAGAAGAGCCTGGCGGTGCTCGGTGAAGGCGTCATCGAGGGTCGCAAGGTCTTCGGCAACATCACCAAGTACATCAAGATGGGCGCCAGCTCCAATTTCGGCAACATGTTCAGCGTGCTCGGCGCCAGCGTCTTCCTGCCGTTCCTGCCGATGACGGCGATCCAGGTGCTCACCAACAACCTTCTGTACGACTTCTCGCAGACTGCCATCCCGACCGACAACGTCGATGCCGAATACCTGGCGGTGCCGCGGCGATGGGACATCGGCAACATAACGAAATTCGTGATGCTCATCGGTCCGATCAGCTCGATCTTCGACTACGTCACCTATTTCATGATGCTCTACGTCTACCACGCGTGGGACAATCCCGCCCTGTTCCAGACCGGCTGGTTCGTCGAATCCCTGCTGACGCAGACGCTCATCATCCACATCATTCGGACCGCCAGGATTCCGTTCATCGAGAGCCGCGCCAGCACGGCGCTCATTGCGACCAGCCTCGTTGTCGGCATGGTCGGAATTGCCATACCGTTCTCCTGGCTCGGCCCCATCCTCGGATTCGTCGCGCTTCCGCCGACATATTTTATCGCCCTCTGCCTGATCCTCTTGAGC
Source organism: Xanthobacteraceae bacterium (assembly GCA_049509935.1). Taxonomy (GTDB): domain Bacteria; phylum Pseudomonadota; class Alphaproteobacteria; order Rhizobiales; family Xanthobacteraceae; genus AP-16. The sequence goes on from JBEKZK010000246.1 coordinate 2,485, forward strand.
TACGCCGTCCTGACGCATCTCGTGAAAACGTGGTTCATCAAGATGTTCGGACTGGACTAGCCTCTTCGGCGCATAATCATGGGTTGGGGCGAGGCGCGGGGCGGCCGTGCTACACCAAGTGGCCGTTGAAACGCCTTTAAGGCGGGCTACAGGATACCTTTTGCGCCGGAAAGAATGCGCTGCCAGGCGCTCCCGGGCGCCGGCAATCGGCGGGTGCCGGTCCGGCGAGACCCGGTCCGTCTGAGTAGTTTCCGAGCCTGCACTTGCCGGCTCATGTCGATTACCACTCCGTGTGGCAACGCGCGTCTCTATTGGCGTCGGCCAGCCATGTCCGGCAGCGCGACAGCGTCGAACCCGGGTGAACGAACGAATCCGGGAGGCAGGCGACATGACCCGATGAAAGCACTCCGCGTTCTCGTCATGGAGGACGACTTCATGATCGGCATGTTGCTGGCCGAGATGCTCGAGGAGCTCGGCCACCAGGTTTGCGCGGTCGAGGCCACCGTGGCCGACGCGGTAAGCTCGGCCGCTCGCCAAAGACCGGACCTGATGATCGTCGACGAGCGGCTGGGCGATGAAAGCGGCATCTCTGCTGTCGAGGACATCAGCCGCAACGGGCCGGTCCCGCACCTGTACGTCACCGGCGACATCTCGAGGGTCAAGGCGCTCAGGCCGGGTGCGGTCGTGATCCAAAAGCCCTTCAGTGAATCGGACCTCACCCGGGCCATCGAGCGGGCGCTCGGCAACGCCGTCGCCCCCTAAGGGGTCGGAGCCGCCCGCGGATGATCATCCGGCTTGCGCGGCGAGCGCGGCTCGCGCCCGATCCAGCGGGACGGGATCACCCGACAGCAAGAGATCGATCGCCGGCCGCTCCCAGGGCGCCTCGTCGGGCGCCAGCGGATCGGACGCGGCGAGACGATGCGCCAGCACCATGCGGCTGAGCAGCAGGCGGCGAGCGTCGCCGGGATCCTGCACGCCCTCGTGGGCGAGCAGCACCGCGCTGGTGGCGTTGTAGAGGGCGGTCGCGGCCTTGCGCGACAGCTGCTCGGACCGCGGGTCCCGGGCGACCTGTTCGGCGAGCCCGATGCTGCGGTCGAGCGCAGCTCCCAGATCCCTGCGATGGTCATCGGGGACGCCCGCCGCCGCGGCCAGGCGCTCCGACAGCCGCTGCGCCAGCGCCCGATGGGCGAACACCTTGCCGACGGCGCGACCGATCAGATCGAGCGCGATGATGTTGCTGGTGCCCTCCCAAAGCACGCCGATATGGGCGTCGCGCACCAGGCGCGCCGTCACCCACTCCTCGATGTAGCCGTTGCCGCCGCGCACCTCCATGGCGCCGGTCGCCACCGCGATGTTGTCCCGGCAGGCGCGAAACTTGACCAGCGGCGTGAGGAAGCGCAGCAGCTGGCCAGCCTCCGCCGAGCCGGCGCCGGCGCGCGCCAGGGCGTCGGCGGTGAACAGCACCATCGACAGCGCCTGCTCGGTCGGCACCATCAGCTTCATCAGCTGGCGCCGCATCAGCGGGTAGCTCACCACCGGCCGGCCGAACGCGGCGCGGCCGCGCGCCGCCTGCAGCGCCTCGTTGAGGCAGCGCCGCATCATCGCGGCGGCGCGCACCCCGTGCGACAGCCTCGACAGGTTCACCTGGTCGAGCATCTGCTTGAAGCCGTTGCGCAGGTTCCCGACCGGATAGCCGACGGCGCCTTCCAGGCGGATCTCGCCGCTCGCCATCGAACGGGTGCCGAGCTTGTCCTTCAGCCGGACGATGCGGTAGCTGTTGCGCCGCCCGTCCTCGAGCCGTCGCGGCATGGCGAACAGCGCGAGCCCGCCGGTTCCGGACCCGGCGCCTTCGGGGCGGGCCAGCAGCAGCGCCACGTCGGCATCGGTGTGCGAGCAGAACCACTTTTCGCCGAACAGGCGCCAGACGGCGCCGTCGTGACGCGCCGACGTCTCGATGGCGCCGACGTCCGAGCCGCCGGCCTTCTCGGTCATGAACTGGGTGCCCTTCCACAGGCTCCCGAGGTCGTCCGACAGCATGCGCGGCAGCAGCAGTGCCTTGAGGTCGTCGCTGCCGTATTTGGCGAGCAGATGAATCGAGGTGTCGGTGACGCTGATCGGGCACATCAGCCCGAACTCGCCCTGCACGAACAGGTACTGGAAGGCATACTTGGCGACCGCCGGCAGCGGTGCGCCGAGCCCGAGCACACCGCCGCGATGGCTCATGGCATGGAACTGGAAATCGCCGAACGCGATCCCCTCCATCTCGCGGTAGGCCGGATGATACTCGATCCAGTCCTCGTCGCGCCCCTGGCGGTCGCGCGCGTGGAGCACCGGCGGGTTCTTGTCGGCGATCGCCGCAAGCTCGTCGAGGCGGCCGCCGGCGAGCGCACCCAGCCGATCGAAGTGCGGCGCGAGATGGCGGTGGACCGCGGGGTCGAGATAGAGCGTCAGCAGTTGGCGCAGGCCGTCGTCGATCGCGAAGAAATTCTGGCCGCGGCAGTCGGGCGCGAGCAGGTCCGACGCCGACGAGGGGCTCGCGGCATTGGCGCGCCGCAGCGGAGCAAGCGTCATCGCGGTGCTCCCCTTCCCCTGACGCTAACGACTTTCTTCGTACAGCAGCCGGGCGCGGATGGTGCCGTCGAGCGCCCTGATCTCGTCGAGGATGGCGGCCGCATCGTCGCCGACATCGTCGGCCTCGAGCACGACGTAACCGACCTCGGCGTCGGTCTGATAGTGCTGGGCCGCGATGTTGATGCGGCGGCGGGCGAACACGTCGTTGAGGCGGCCGAGCATGCCGGGCAGGTTGCGCTGGACCTGGATGAAGCGCGTCCCGGTCGGGCGCGGCGGCAGCTGGACCTGGGGAAAGTTGACGGCGCCGGCGGTCGAGCCGACGTCGCTGTATTCGATGAGCTTGCGGGCCACCTCGGCACCGATGCGCTCCTGGGCCTCCTCGGTCGAGCCGCCGATGTGCGGCGTCAGGATGACGTTGTCGAGGCCTTGCAAGGGAGTGACGAAGGCTTCGGCATTGGACGACGGCTCGGTGGGGAAGACGTCGACCGCGGCGCCGCCGAGACGACCCTCGCGGAGCGCCGCGGCGAGCGCGTCGAGATCGACCACGGTACCGCGGCTGTTGTTGATGAGAACGGCGCTGCGCTTCATGACGCGGAGCTCGGGCACACCGATCATGCGATGGGTCCGCGGGGTCTCCGGCACGTGCAGGCTGACGACGTCGCTGACGCTGAGCAGATCCAGCAGGGTCTCGGCCGGCTCGGTGTTGCCGTGCTGGAGCTTATCGGTGAGATCGTGGAAGATCACCCGCATCCCCATCGACTCGGCGAGGTTCGACAGCTGGCTGCCGATATTGCCGTAGCCGACGATGCCGAGAATTTTCCCCCGGACCTCGAAGCTCGCCGCCGCCGACTTGTCCCAGCGGCCGGCATGGGCGGCGCTCGACTTGGGGAAGATGCGGCGCAGCAGCATCACGATCTCGCCGATCACCAGCTCGGCGACGCTGCGGGTGTTGGAGAACGGCGCGTTGAACACCGGGACGCCGTGCCGGCGCGCGCTGTCGATGTCGACCTGATTGGTGCCGACGCTGAAGCAGCCGACCGCGAGCAGCCGATCGGCGGCGGCGAAGACGGATTCGTCGAGCTGCGTGCGCGAGCGGATGCCGAGCAGGTGGACGCCGCGCACCGCCTCGCGCAGCGCATCGCCGTCGAGCGCCTTGGGGAGCTGCGTCATGTTGGTGTAGCCGCTGTCGGTGATCAGGTCGACGCCGCTCTGGTTGACGCCTTCGAGCAGCAGCACGCGAACCTCGTCCTTGGGAAGCGAAAGGCGGTGGGGCATGGGGGATCCGATCATCATAGCAGTTGCTCGCCGTCCTGAAACACCAGCAGGGTCCGCCGCGGCACCGGCGTCCATTCCTCGTCGCGGGTGAGCGCCTGGGTCGCCACCACGGTCACGACATCGCGTTGCGTCGTCTCCTTGGAAAA
>JBEKZK010000247.1:0-6472 GCA_049509935.1 Xanthobacteraceae bacterium
TATACCAGTCGGCGCCCGGCACTTTCTCGATGGCGACGTCGATTCCGATCTTCTTCAGGCTGTCCTGGACGAGCAGCGCGATCGGCTCGCGCGTCGCCGCGGTCGAGACGTCGTAGCTCAGCGTCGTCTTGAAGCCCTCCTTGTAGCCGGCCTCGGCCAGGAGCTGCCGCGCCTTCTCCAGGTCGGTCTTGTAGTGCGAGGCCTGCGGCCAGTCGGTGGTGGTCGGATCGCCGGCGGCCCCGAACATGCCCGTGCCGCGGTCGTACAGGGCGGTGTGCAGGATGTCCGCATAGGGAATCGCATAGGCGACCGCCTGGCGAACCTTGACATTGTCGAACGGCGGCCTGGTGGTCAGCATGTCGATGTAGAGAAGCTCGGCGTCGACCGGCGTGCCGATGACGGTGAGCTTGCCGGCCTTGCTGAGCTCGCCGAAATCCTTCGGCGGCAGATTGAACGACAGGTCGGCGTCGCCCTTCTCGAGAAGGGCGCGGCGGGTGCCGGCCGAGGCGATCTGCCGGCTGATCACCCGCTTGAAGTAGGGCAGCGGGCCGGACTTCCAGTCGTCGAAGCGCTTGAAGACGATCTCGCTGCCGGGCTTCCAGCTCTCCAGCTCGTAGGCGCCGCCGCCGGCGTCATTCTTGCCGACCCACTCGATCGCCCACGGGTCCTTGTCGGTGGCGTGCTTCTTGGCGAGCTCGGAGTTGACGACCTTGGCGATCGGCACCGCAAGGTTCGGCAGGATGAGCTTGTTCGGCCGCGGGAAGTCGACCCGGAAGGTATAGTCGTCGACCGCCACGAACTGATCGGGCGACTTCATTTCGCTGGCGCCCATCTGGATGGCCGGGAAGCCGCCGACCGACACCGCGCGGTCGAACGACCATTTCACGTCCTTCGCGGTGACCGGCGTGCCGTCATGGAACTTGGCGTTCTTGCGCAGATGAAAGATCACCGACTTGCCGTCGGGCGCGAGCTCCCAGCTTTCGGCGAGCTCGGGCTCGAAGGTCTTGAAGTCGTAGCTCCAGGTCCCGTCGGGAAGCTTGATCTTGCCGTGGGTGATCAGCCGGTCGTAGGTATTCCACGAGGCGCCGTGGGTTTCGACATTGGCGGTCGGCGCATCGATGTCGAGGGTCGACGGCCCCTCCTCGGTGACGATGAGCAGGGTCTCGTCGCGCGCGTCGGCGGCGGCGGGTTGCGGCGACATCAGGCCGAGCAGTGCGGCAGCGCTGGCCGCGGCGAACAGGCGGACGAATCCGTCCGGTCGGGAACTGTGGGCAAGCATGGAAGGCACCTCCGGTCGGGGTTGGGCGGCAGACGACATGCGCAGAATTCACGTCATGACTGCGAAGCAATCCCCATGCCATTCGTGCGCCAGCGTGTAGTGGGCTCGAGTCGGCAAAAACTGCACGAAAAACCAGATCTTCCGGTCGCTTGCGCCCGCAGGCATCATGCATGAAAATCATCTCAAATGCACAAAGAACATTCAGGCTGCCCGCGGCAGCAGCTTGGTCGCGGGGGCGGGACCTCCGGATTCAAGTCGCAGCACCGTGGCATCGAACTTGCTCACCTGCGGTCGCTTCACGTGACACTGTGGACGTTCGCATGACCCCGCCCGACATCTCAGGCCGCCATGCGGCGGAGGGAGCCCGTTCGCGATGCGGCTGATCGCCATGCGGCTCGTGTCGGCCATTCCGACGCTGATCGGCGTCATCGTCGTGACGTTCGTCCTCACCCGCATGCTGCCCGGTGATCCGGCCGCCTATTTCGCCGGGCCGACCGCAACCGCCGACTCGATCGAGGCGACCCGCCACCGCCTCGGGCTCGACCGCCCGCTGCCCGAGCAGTTCGTCCGCTATGTCGAGGGGCTCGCCCGCGGCGATCTCGGCAAGTCGCTGACCTCGGGCCAGACCGTGCTCGACGACATCAGGAACCGGCTGCCGGCCTCGCTCGAGCTGACCTTCGCGGCTCTCATCGTCGCGCTCGGGCTCGGCATCCCGCTCGGCATCGGCGCCGCCCTGCGGCCTGGCGGCTCCGTCGACCGTGTCTGCAGCTTCGTCTCCACCATCGGCCAGGCGACGCCGACCTTCTTCCTCGGCATGCTGCTCGTCTTCGTGTTCTACTATCTGCTCGACTGGGCGCCGGCGCCGATCGGCCGCCTCGACATCGTCTATTCGTCGCCCCGCGAGATCACCGGTGCGTGGTCGATCGACGCGGCCCTGGCGGGCGATCGCAAGCTGCTCGGCGCGGTGTTGCGGCAGCTGATCCTACCGGTGACGACCCTCGCCTTGTTCGGCCTCGGCCCGCTCGCCCGCATCACCCGCGCCAGCATGATCGAGGTGCTGGCCAGCGACTATGTGCGCACGGCGCGCGCCGCCGGCCTGCCGCGCCGAAAAGTCCTCGGTGCCTATGCGTTCCGCAACGCCGTCGTGCCGGTCCTCAACACGTCCGGCATGGTGTTCTCCTACATGCTGGGCGCCAATGTGCTGGTCGAAAAAGTCTTCGGCTGGCCGGGCATCGGCGCCTATGCGATCGATGCGGTGCTGGCATCGGATTTCGCGCCCGTGCAGGGCTTCATCCTTGCCATGGCGCTGCTCTATCTCATCCTCAACCTGATCATCGACGTCACCGACGGGCTGCTCGATCCGAAGGTGCGCTTCGATGTCTGAGCGGGCGGCGTCCTTCGTCTCCCCGGTCCGGGCGCCGGGCGCGCTGGCGGTGGTGCTCCTCGGGCTGATCGGCCTGATGGCGCTCGTCGGCCCGCTGCTGGTTCCCTGCGACCCGATTGCCACCGATCCGCCGATAGCGCTGCGGCCGCCCTCCTCCGCCCATCCCTTCGGTACCGACCAGCTTGGCCGCGACGTGTTCAGCCGCGTGATCGTCTCGGCCCGCATCGATCTCGGCATCGCCTTCACGGCCGTCATCGTGACGCTGGTGATCGGCACCGCGCTCGGGGCGGCGGCAGGCTGGGCCGGCGGCTGGACCGACCGCATCGTCAGCCGGCTGATGGACACGATCATGGCGTTTCCGCTGTTCGTGCTCGCGGTCGGCATCGCGGCGGCGCTCGGCAACTCGGTCTCCAGCGTGGTGATCGCGACCGTCATCGTGAACCTGCCGCTCTATGCGCGCCAGGCCCGCACGGAGGTCAACCGGCGGCGCGGCGCCGCCTATGTGGAGGCGGCGCGGCTCGCCGGCATCGGCCCCTTCGCCATCGTCGGCCTGCACATCATGCCCAACCTGGCGCCGCAGCTCATCGTCCAGGCTTCGCTCAATCTCGGCTGGGCGATCCTCAATGCGGCGGGCCTGTCCTTCCTCGGCCTCGGCATCCGGCCGCCCAATCCGGAGTGGGGGATCATGGTGGCGGAAGGCGGCGCCTATATCATCTCCGGCGAGTGGTGGCTGTTCGTCTTTCCGGGCGCGATGCTCTTTCTGGCGGTGCTCACCTTCTCGCTCACCGGCGACGCGCTCCGCGACCGGCTCGACCCGAGGCGGGCATGAACCGCGCCGTCGGCACCGCGCCGCTGCTCGCCATCGAGGGTCTGAGCATCCGTTTCGGCGGCGACGTCCGCCCGCCCACGGTCGATGCGGTCGACCTCGCCATCGGGCGCGGCGAGATCGTCGCCCTCGTCGGCGAGAGCGGGTCAGGCAAGTCGCTGCTCGCCCACACGATCGCCGGCATCCTCGACCCGGCGGCGCGGGTGACGGCGCAGCGGCTCGTGCTCGGCGGCGTCGACCTGCGGTCGCCGAACGCACACGCCGGCCTGCGCGGCCGCGAGATCGGCATCGTGTTCCAGAATCCGCGCTCGGCGCTCAATCCGGTGCGCACCGTCGGCCGCCAGATCGCCGACGTGCTCCAGGAGCATCGCGGGCTGCGCTTCGGCCGGCTCGACGAGGCGGTGCAGGCGGCGCTCGCGGCGGTGCGGATCCCCGAGCCAACCGCCCGCATCCGCGCCTATCCGAACGAGCTCTCGGGCGGCATGTGCCAGCGGGTGATGATCGCCATTGCACTCGCCGGCAATCCGTCGCTGCTCATTGCCGACGAGCCGACCACCGGGCTCGACACCACGACACAGGCGGCGATCCTCGAGCTCATCATCGAGCACGCGCGGGCGCGGCGCATGGCGACCCTGCTCATCACCCACGACCTGGCGCTCGCCCGCGCCTATGCGGAGCGGATCGTCGTCATGCACGCGGGCCAGATCGTCGAGGAGGCGCCGACCGACCGGCTGTTCGCGGCGCCCCGCCATCCCTATTCGGCGGCGCTGCTCGCCGCCACGCCGGCGCAAGCCGCAAGCGTCGCCGATCTCAAGGGCATCCCCGGCCAGCTGCCCAGCCTCGCCGCCTCCCCGCCCGCCTGCCGCTTCGCCGAGCGCTGCGCGCGCGCCTTGCCGCGCTGCCGGTCCGAGCGGCCGGTCTTCGCATTCGATGCCCGGCGCCACGGCGCCGCCTGCTGGGTGCCGCTATGACGCTGCTCGAGGTGGTCGGGCTGAAAAAGGTCTTCCCGCTCCGACATGGCCGCCGGCTGCACGCGGTCGACGGCGTCGATTTCGCGGTCGGCGAGAGCGAGAGCCTCGGCATCGTCGGCGAGAGCGGCTCCGGCAAATCGACTTTGGCGCGGCTGGTCGCCCGCCTGATTGATCCGAACGACGGCGCGATCCGCTTCGATGGGCGGGAGATCGGCGATGTGCCGGCGGCCCGCTTCGCCCGCATGCCGGCACGGCGCGCCATCCAGCTCGTGTTCCAGAGCGCCGATGACGCGCTGAACCCGGCCTTCACCACGGCGCGCAATATCGCGGTCGGGCTCGGGCTCACCCGCATCGGCGGCGCTGCCCGGGCCAAGGTGCAGGGCATCGCGGCCGAGGTCGGACTCGGTCCGGAGCACCTCGCCCGACGTCCGCATCAGCTCTCGGGCGGGCAGCAGGCTCGCGCCGGCATCGCGCGGGCGCTGGTGTCGGAGCCGCGGCTTCTGGTTCTCGACGAGCCGACGGCCTCACTCGACGTGTCGGTCCAGGCGACCGTCCTCAGGCTCATCGACGGGCTGCGGCGCCGGCACCGGATCGCGCTCATTTTCGTCTCGCACGATCTCGAGGTCGTGCGGCTGATGTGCGAGCGCGTCCTCGTGCTCTATCTCGGCCGGGTGGCGGAAATCGGCCGGGTGGAGACGGTGCTGCAGGCCCCGCGCCACCCCTATACGCGGGCGCTGGTGGCGGCGACGCCGGGACGCGGCCGGCCCCGGGCGCTCGCCGGCGAGCCGGTCAGCCCGATCGATCCGCAAGGCCAAGCCTGCCTGTTTCACGGCCGCTGCCCGCTCGCAGTCGACCGCTGCCGCAGCGAGCGGCCATTGCTGCGACCCATCGGGGGCCGCCTGGTCGCGTGCCACCGGGCCGATGAGATCGGGGACGCCGATTTCACGATCGCCGATCCCGGGATCAATGTACCTGCGGGGTGTTGACCCAGATGATGCGCGCGACGGTCGGCCCGGTATTGCGGTAGCCGTTGGTGAGGTGAGCCTTGAAGAAGAACGAGTCGCCGGCCTTCATGTGATAGGTCGTGCCGTCGATCACGAGATCGACCTCGCCTTCGAGAAGGTAGCCGACAGCCTCGCCCTGATGGGTGATCGGATCGTTCTTCTCGCCGCCCGGCGACACATTGTGGATGTTCGCCTCCAGGAGATTGCCGGCCGCCAGCGGCACCAGGCGCTCATAGCGCACGCCCTTGCCACCGCGCAGCGCGTCGCCCTCGACGGTGACGCGGTCGGCCGGCGTCTGCACCAGCTTGTGCTCGTCGATCTCGAGCCCGAAGAACGAGGCCATGTCGCGGTCCAGCGCGACGACGATCTTGTCGAGCAGCACCAGCGACGGGGTGACTTTTCCGGCCTCGATCTTGGAGATCATGCTCTCGTCGCAGCCGACCGCCAGCGCGAGGTCGCGCATGCGCATGCCCTTCAGGATGCGGGCATGACGGATCCGGGCGCCCACCTGCAGGTGGGCGGTGCCCGTATCGGTGACCCGTTTCCGGCTTGCGGCATCCATGCGGAGAGAATCCCCGAGCATTTTCAGGCTCAAATTACGGGACCAGGAATTTCCCGCAAGTCGGTCGCACCGCCTCTCGGCCGTCCAGCAAGAAGTGGCTGGCCCGGACAACCCCTGGCTCAACCCGCCTGTGCACCGCGCTCCAGATACTCCTTCGCCAGCATCACGTGGATGCCCTTCGAGCCGTTCACCACCTGGGTGACGCGGACGTCGGCCGCGAGGCTGCACAGCGTATACGCCTCGGCCCGGGTGATCCCGGTGCGCGCCGTGATCACGCCGATCATGTCGCGCAGCGCCACCACCACGCAGTCGTCGAGGTCGGGATCGAACGCCATGGTGATGACGTGGCTCGGCGTCTCGGCATACGGCAGGTCGAGCCGCATGTCGTCGCGCACGTGCAGCTCGAAGCTGCCGATTAGCCCGGTCTCGATCGCCGTGATGCAGAC
>JBEKZK010000248.1:0-6456 GCA_049509935.1 Xanthobacteraceae bacterium
TCGCGAGCCTCAATCTCGAGTCGTTCGCGCGGGTGACCGCGGACCTCGCCGGCGCGGACGATCGAACCGCGGTGGTGATCGATCCGCGAACCGGTACGGTGCTGGCGCGCGCGCCGCAGGGCGCCGACCTGGTTGGACGCTCCTTTCCCGATCATCCTCTGGTCCGCGCCATGACGGCTCTGCCCGAAGGCGGCGGCCTCGACGCCGACGACCTCGGCGGCGTGCCGCGAATCTTCGGCCTCGCGCCGTTGCCCGGGGTAGCGGCCGGCAGTGCGGTGATCGCCGTCGGGCTCACGCGCGCCGACGTCCTCGCCGGTGCCGATCGACAGCTCGTCGTGGGATTGTTGATCGCGCTCGTGGCGTTGGCGAGCGCGTTGAGCGCAGCCTGGCTGTTCGGGGACCTGCTGCAGCTCAAGCCCATCCGCCGCCTCGTCGAATCGGCCGAAAAACTCCGGCGCGGCGATCTGTCGGCTCGCAACTCCATGGAGCGGTGGCAGGCTCCGGAGCTGCGCACGCTCGGCTCCACCCTGAACACCATGGCGGCGGCCATCGCGTTTGCGCAGAAGCAGCTGCAGGACAGCGAAGCGGAGCTCCGCGTGCTCGCCGACAACTCCACCGACATGATGTTCAAGCTCGATCTCGACTTCCGTCGCACCTATGTGTCGCCGGCCAGCCGCGAGATCCTGGGCTTCGAGCCCGGCGATCTGGTCGGCAAGAGGCCCGCCGACATGGCCCACCCGGAGGACGCGGAGCGCGTGACACGAAGCTATCGCGAGCTGCTCGCGGGTCGCGGGCAGTCCATGACCATGACGCGCATCCGGCATCGCGACGGGCACTGGGTGTGGATCGAGGTCCACAAGCGTGCGCTGCTCGACCCGCGGACCGGGGCGCCGCTGGGCATCCTCGGCACGATGCGGGACGTCTCCGCCCGAAAGGCGGCCGAGGATGCGGTTCGCGCGAGCGAGGCACTGCTGCGGGGCGTGTTCGATCACACGCCGGACTGCATCCTGGTCGGCTCCATCGCCGAGGACGGCACCGTCGTGCTCGAAACCTACAATCGCGCCGCCGCAACAGCCGCCGGCGTCGCTCTCGGTGAGATGAACGGAAGGCCCTTGACCGACGTGCTGTCGCCGGCTCGCGCCGCCAGCGTAACATCGAATCTGGCGCAATGTGTCGCGGCGCGCGATGTCGTGCGAATGGCGCACGAGCCGGTATTCGGAGACGGCCGGCGCATCTGGGATGTCGTCATGGTGCCGATCGTCGGCGAGGACGACCGCCTGACCCGAATCGTCATCACGGCGCGGGACACGACAGACCGAAAGCTCGCCGAGGACCTGATCCGCCACAGCAGCGAGCGCTACCGGCTCATCGCCGACAACGTGGCCGACCTCGTGGTACGGCTCGGACCCGATCTCACCTGCGGGTTCGTGTCGCCTGCCAGCCGTGAGCTGCTGGGGTGCGAGCCCGAGGAGCTCCTCGCGCTTCCACTGGCCGACTTCATTCATTGCGAGGACCAGTCCGCCTGCCTCGATGATATCGGGCGCCTGCAGTCGGGCGATCCGTCTGCCGAGTTCCGCTTTCGCGCCCGCCGGGCAAACGGATCCTACGTGTGGGTCGAGGCGACCGGACGGCAGTTGTCGGATCGCGGCGGCATCATCCTGGCGATCCGCGACATTTCGCGACGCAAGCAGATCGAGGACGAGCTCGAGGCGGCAAGCCGGCGGCTCGAGGTCCTGGCGTCGCAGGACAGCCTCACCGGCCTCGCCAACCGTCGAAGCTTCAACGAGGTGTTCGACCGGGAATGGCGCCGCGCCGCGCGAGAGGCTTCGCCCCTCGGGCTGATCATGCTCGATGTCGACAGGTTCAAGGCCTATAACGATGTCTACGGGCATCAGGCCGGCGATGAATGCCTGTGCGCCGTGGCCAGGGCGATCGAGGCTTCCTTGCAGCGCCCGGCCGACTTCGTCGCCCGCTACGGCGGCGAGGAGTTCGTGATCATCCTGCCCGATACCGGCGACGCGGGAACGATCGCGGTCGCCGAACGGATCAGACGGGCGGTCGCGGCCGCCCGCCTGGAGCATCGCGGCACTGCCGAAGGAGTGGTGACGATCAGCGCCGGCACCTGGGCGTCTTGCACTGCCTCGTTGTCGGATCCCGCGGTCGCATTGAAATCCGCCGACGAGAAGCTGTACGCCGCAAAGGCAGCCGGCCGCAACCGAGTGGTCCACCACCGGACATGGCTGCTGGCCGACGCCGGCTGAGAGGACCACCGATCCGCGCGCTGGCGCGCGTCGCCTTCCAGCTGACGCGGAGGGGTCATGGTGCGGCGTCGGGGCGGTGTCACGACCAATGACGATAGCGGGCGGGTGCTTCGATCACGAATCTTATCGTGCGGCCTGCGCCGGCTGCGGCTGTCCGGCCGTGCGGCGCACGCCGTCGAACGCCGCCTCGGCGGCACGCGCGAAGTCGGCCGCGTAGCCGGGTCCCAGCAGCGCGGCGGCGAGGCCCGCCACGACCTCGACCTGCGACAGACAATCGTTCCGTTCGGCGGCGCGGCCGCTCCTGATGCGTGCGAGCAGCGCCGTGGTGGCACCCTCGATCCCGGCGCTCGCGTCGGCCCGCATGCGCGCGATGTCGGCGTCGAGGCCGAAATGGCTGGCATGGGGCTGCAGCGCCGAGACGAATTTCAGTGCTTCGGTGGCAGCGTCGACCTCGGTCGCCGCGCCCGGCTTGGCAGGCCGCGCCGCCGCGGTGCACGACGCAAGGGCCCGGGCCACGCGCTCGGGAACCAGGACGAGCTCGGTGCGAAGGAGCTCAGCCACGCCATCACGCATTTTCGCCAGCTGGACCGACCACCGCGTCTCGCCGGTGAAGTCGAGCTCGGCGGAAAGACCGGCGTCCGCGTCGTGCAGATCCCACAGCATCTCGTCGGCGGTCGTCGACCAGCCGGACTTGAGCGCGGCACGCATCCGTCCGGCCAGATCCTCGAGATCGTGGAGGACGATGGAGACCGCAACCCCGTACGGACTCTCGGCGAGGCGGATCGCGCTGTTGCTCTTCGTCGCCGCAATCGCCAGACGGATCAGCTGCCAGCGCGCCCCGAGCCGGCTCATCAGCGTCAGGAGCGCATAGAACCAGGCATCGCGCCGTCCGGCGTAGAGCGGATCGAGCGCATGCCAGGCCTTCTCGGCGTCCTCGCGGAAGCTCGGGAGCCTGGCGGGCAGCGACGCCATCGCCTCTTCCAGCACGTCGCGCAGCTTGAGGATCCTCAGGATCTCCTGGAGATCGTCGAGCGCCCGCTGCGGGCCGCCGCAGGCGACCAGCCGCTCGCGCACCTCCTCGGCGTCGCCCATGACGCTGCGCGCACGCCCGAGCAGGTTGACGACGCGATCCTGGAACTTGCGCGCGAGCTGCGCCGCCGCCGGGATGTCGTCGGCGAGCACCGCATTCTTGGCGCGTTCCGAATAGGCCCTTGCGTCCGCCGCCATCGCGTCGCGACAGATCCACGACCAGATGGCGGCCAGCGATGCCCGCGCGATGCGGCCACGCCGCAGACGGTCCGTCGCGTCGCCGGTGAGAAACGGCTCGACCGGATCGAAGAACAGGCGCGACGGACTGGGAATGCGTTCGGTCGTGGATCGGGTGCAGCGCACGATGCGCCGCAGCTCGCGCACCATCGGGTCGGAGCCGGGGACATCCTCGCCGTTCAGCCGCTTGCGGTCGAGCTCCAGCAGCAACTTTGCCTGCTGCGCGGGCGACAGCGTGCACAGGTAGGCGACGATGCGGCCAATCGGCGGGTCCTCGAGGCCGACCATGGGCACAGCGCTCCGCGTGGTGCCGGCCGAGGCGATCGGCGAAGCTGCGGCTTCGGCGCTGGCTCGCATCGTCGTCCCCACGAGCACGGTGTCGCTCTGACATCGCATGCCGGCGGTTATCATTCGGCAAATGCCGCAGCGTCATAGGGGATGGTGCCTAGAGCGCTTTCCGACCGGGACGCGCGACCGCCTACTGCAGGGTCGCCTCGGCGATCCACTCGTTGACGGCGCTCAACGGATCGGCACCGCCGGCGCTGATGCCGTGGGCCTGCTCGAAGACCGCGAGCTGGGCATCCGCCGAAGTGCCGAAGCCCGCAATCGTGCGGCAATGCTCGACCTCGTCGACGCAGCCGAGGGTCGCGGCGTCGCGGCGCGTCTGCTCGATCACCTGATCCAGCAGCTCGATCACCGAGATCGTGCCCTGCTGCTCGTCCACGAAGGTGCTGGTAACACCATATTGCTGCGCGCGCCACTTGTTCTCCACCACGATGGCACGGCTCACCGCCGTCATGTCCCAGTTGCGCCACGGATCGCGCACCAGGTTGCTGACGAGACAGCGGTAGAGCGCCGCGATAGCGATCGAATCCTCCACCCGCGTACAGCAGTCGGTGGCACGCAGCTCGAGGGTCGGACGCTTCAGCGACGGCCTGATCGCCCACCAGACATAGTTCGAGCTCTCGATGACGCCGGCGCGCACCAGCGCCGCCATATAGGCCTTGTACTCGGCCGGCGTGCGAAACAGCTCCGGCACCCCGGTGCGCGGCCGCTCGTCGTAGGCGGCCTGGCGGAAGCCCTTGAGCCCGGTCGGCCGCGATTGCCAGAACGGCGACGAGGTGGCGAGCGCCACGAGCAGCGGGACATAAGGCATCATCCGCACCATCGTGTCGATCCGCTCGTCGGGATCGGGCAGCTCGACATGAACGTGAAGCCCGCACAGCATGTTGAGCTGGCCGAGCATCTGCGGGGAGATCGGGGCGGCGTCGCGCTCCATCGTGGGGTGGGTTCCCGCCGCCATGATGGCGAGCCCGTATTCGCCGGCAACTTCGGCGAGCGTCGTGCGCAGGTGGCGCAGATCCAGGCGCGCCGACGCCACGTCGATGTGAGGAACAGTCGCCACCTCGACTCGCGATTGCTGGACCTTGACGACTCCCGCGGTCGCCTCGACCGCGGCTTCCGTGAACGCCTCAGGCAACTCGCGGGCGACCGATTTGGTCGCTGCCTCGACCAGAAAATATTCTTCCTCAATTCCGAAACGATAGGCATCGGACATGATCCACCCCGTCTGTTTCCGATGTTGATCACCGCGTCGCAACGCTGCCCGCGTCGCTATCAACCAACAGCTGAGGTAAAATCCGGCTGTAATGAGGCCGCGGCCGGACCCGGGCATCAAGCAACTGAATTCGCGCCAATAAATATTTTACGCGGGACCCCGGATTGTGGCGCCAATCCGGCGGTTCGCTCGCTGCGATCAGGCGTCGCGGCCCGCATTTCCAAACAAGCGCGCCGCGTCACCGCCAGTCGCCGAGCGCGGCCTGCACCAGGGCGAGGGCGGCGACTGCCGCGGTGTCGGCGCGCAGGATGCGTGGCCCGAGCGAGAGCCGGACCACCCGCGGCAACCGGCACAGGGCTGCGCGCTCCTCGGCGGCGAAGCCGCCTTCCGGGCCGATCAGCAGGCTGACCGGCGTCGCCTCCGCGCCGCCGGCGCGGCCGAGCGCCCGAACCGGATCGCCGACCTCGGCATCCTCGTCACAGAACACCAGGAGGCGCTCGGCGGTCCAACCGGCGATCAGCTCGTCGAACGGCGTCGGCCCGACGATCTCCGGCAGGCTCAGGATGCCGCACTGCTCGGCCGCCTCGATGGCATTCGCCCGCATCCGCTCGAGATTGAGGCGCTCCACCTGGCTGTGCCGGGTGCGCACCGGATGGAGCGCGGAGACCCCCATCTCGACGGCCTTCTGCACCATGTAGTCGAGGCGCGCGTGCTTGAGCGGCGCAAAGAGGTAGCGCAGGTCCCCCGGCGCGGTCTGCGGCCGCGTCTGCTCGATCACCCCGAGCACGATCGACTTGCGGGACGCCACGGAGAGATCGGCGCGCCATTCGCCGTCGCGCCCGTTGAACAGCAGAACCGCATCTCCGGCCGCGAGCCGCATGGCGTTGACGAGGTAGTTCGCCTGCCCGCGGTCGAGGACGATCCTCTCGCCCGCGGCGAGCGGAGCGTCGACGAACAGCCGGCAGGAGCGGAAATCGTAACGGGCCATCGGGTGCGCCTTGCAGAGAATCGGCGGTGGCACCGTCGGTCCCGCGACGCGCCACGCGGTTGCCTCGGCAAGGCAAAATAACCTATGGAAGGAACCGGCGCACGTCCGATGGACCTCCGGACGTTCCTGCGGCAACGCAGCCAAGGCCTTTGACGCAAGATTGGCACATTTGCCCCGTTGCTGCCGGATTTGTCGGGTTGATATGAGGTGAGCTGTTGCGCGCCGGGTCCGGCGGAGCCGCATGGCGGATTGGCCAGATTGCGCGGCCATGAAGAGATCGAATGGAGAGGCGCATGTTCCCCATGGGTGTCGGCGCCCGATTTTCCGGGCCGGGGCGGCGAACTGCGGCGCGTCCCTCGGAACGTACAATCGGAAGGTGCGCA
>JBEKZK010000249.1:0-6395 GCA_049509935.1 Xanthobacteraceae bacterium
GACCTCGCGGTCAGCGATCTCGGCGAGCAGAGCCTCAAGAATATCGCCGAGCCGGTGCGGGTCTATTCGCTCGAAGTCGGCAAGCGGGCGCAGGC
Source organism: Xanthobacteraceae bacterium (assembly GCA_049509935.1). Lineage (GTDB taxonomy): Bacteria > Pseudomonadota > Alphaproteobacteria > Rhizobiales > Xanthobacteraceae > AP-16. The sequence goes on from JBEKZK010000249.1 coordinate 96, forward strand.
GAAGCCGACCAGGCCTGCCGCACCAAGGCAGCGTTCGAAGGTGGTGCTGCCGGTCGCGGGGATCGTCGCGCTGGTGGTGATCGCGAGCGGCGCCTGGCATCTCCAGGAGGCCGACCACACGGCGCCGGCGGCCTCGAGCGCAGCCGCGCCTTCGGAGGCGGCGCGGCTTTCCATCGTCGTGCTGCCGTTCGCCAATCTCTCCAACGACCCGAGCCAGGGTTATTTCGCGGACGGCATCACGGAAAATCTCACCACCGACCTCTCGCGCATCCGCAACAGCTTCGTGATCGCGCGCAACACAGCCTTCGCCTACAAGGGCAGGAACATCGACGCCAGGGACATCGGCAAGGAGCTCGGTGTCCGCTATGTGCTCGAAGGCTCGGTGCAGCGCGACCAGAGCCGGGTGCGTATCAACGCCCAGCTCATTGACGCGAAATCCGGCGCGCATCTCTGGGCCGATCGATTCGAGGAGGACGTGGCCGATCTGTTCAAGGTGCAGGATCAGGTCGTGGCGCGATTGGCCAATGCGTTGGGGCACGAGCTGATCAAGGCGGAAGTGGAAACGAGCGCCCGTTCCAAGAATCCGGACGCCATCGATCTGACCATGCACGGCCTGGCCCTGGTGTGGCAGGCCGCGCAGGCGCCCACCAAGGACACCTTGAACGCAGCGCGGGCGTTGTTCGACCAGGCGCTCAAGATCGACTCGAACGACGCCGCTGCGCTGGTCGGCGACGCCGATACCTATATGATCGAGTATGCGCTCGGATGGACCAACACCGAGACCGACTATGATGAAAAAATAATCGGTCAGGCCGACCGGGCGATCGCGCTCGCTCCCGACGACGTGAGGGCATATTTCGTGAAGAGCCGTTACCTGACGGTCTCGCGCCGCGCCAAGGAGGGGTTCGGCGTCGCCGATGCCGGTTTGGCGATTGATCCGAATTTCGCCCCGCTCCTCGCGACACGAGGTACTGCCGAAGATGCGCTCGGCCGTTCCGAGCAAGCCAGAGCCGATCTGCAACAAGCGATGCGACTGAGTCCGCGCGATCCGGGAATCGGCTCGTGGCATATGCAGTTGGGCATTGCAGAACAAGGCCTCGGACATTTCGACGCGGCTGTTGCCGAGTACCACAAGTCGATCGACGTCGGTTTTCGTACCTATATGCCGTACGCCGGTCTCGCCGCCATCTACGCCCTCGACGGCCGGACGGAGGAGGCAAAGTCCGCCCTGGCGGAGGCCCGCCGCCTCAATCCCAGACTGACGATCAAATGGCTGAACGAGGAGCGCACGCTGCAAACGCCCAGCCTTTTCGAAGGCCTGCGCAAAGCCGGGTTGCAGGAGCACTGAGCGCTCTCTCGCTGCGACGCCGACGCGACGTGCCGTGACGCCGAGCGCGGCGCTCCGACCAGCCCTTCCTTCAGCATCTCGGCGATGACGCCGAACTGCTCGTCGCGCCGGGTTCGCTGGTCGATGCGGTGAAGCTTGATCCGCATGGCACCGAAACCCAGGCGGTTGACCTCGACCGGGCGTCACTGCGGTGGCGGGGCGCTCCCCGGACGGGGCTGCTGAAAGGCGCGGTCGACTGCGCCGAGGATCAGCGACGCACGACCCGGGGCATCCAGCAGCCCGGTCGCGGCTTGTTCCATCAGCCAGAAGAACGGCCGCCCGATGCGTTCCGGCGCATAGCCTTCGCCGGCGCGGCGTCGCAGCCCGACCGCACTGCAGGAAAAGAACATCCTGGTGCGAAATCGGGTCTCCAGGGTTGCGACGAGCGGCCCCATGTTCCATTCCCGCAGCTGGCGCGAGATCAGCTCGCTGCGCGCTCGCTCGCATTCGCTCGCCGGCAGCCATGGCGACAGGGCGGAGTTGCCGACGAGGCCTTCGAGGTTGAACGCGTCGACCTTGGTCAGGACGACCGCGATCGGTACCCCGATCGGACTGGCCGGGTCGTGGCGGAATTCCTTCTCCAGGACGCTCACCAGACGATCGAGCAGATCCTCCGGGCTCTCCGCACTGGGTTTGAGCAGCCCCGCAGCGGCCGCATCGACGCCGTACTCGCGGCGCACCGCCGCAATGGAAAACGGATCGATCAGGAACAGGATTCCGGAACAGAAGCCCATGAAGCGATGCGGCACGAGCCGGCTCTCGCCGCCATAGGCTTCGCCAGCTGCGTCGTAGAGATAAAGATTGTGCTGGGGCCCTCCGTCCTGGCGGAATACGAGATTGACCGCCGCCGGAGTGGCGGCCGGCGTCTTGAGCGGCATGCGCGCATGGCGCAGGGCGTCAAGTCCCTGCTCGAACCGCGCGGCCGCCACCGCATCGAGGAACTCCGCGTGCCAGGCGGCGGCCGCGGCGCGCTGACGCAATTCGTCGATCAGCCAGGTCAGATAGGCGGTCTTGCCGACCGACGGACCGCCGACCACCGGCACGAAGATCTTCCGTCCCTCCATGCTTTCGCGCGACAGGAACCCGGAGCAGTGCGGACACTTGGCGGGCAGCCGACCGCGGTCCACGAAGAAGGTCGCGGGCAGCGACCGGCCACACACGCACAGGTGATGCAGGATGCCATAGCTCGACGGCAGCAATCGCCGGTGCTCCCGGCCGCAGCCGTCACACAGATAGACGGGAAGCGGCCCGCGCGCATGGCAACTTGGGCAGACCATCCAGAACCCGCGCACCGTCAGATACACCTTCTCGGCCAGCAGCACCGCCGTGACCAGGGCGCCGTCGACCACGAGCCAGGCGAGCACGATCGCGGTGTGGAGGCTCGCCAGGAGCGCGAACACGCCGGCTGCGATCGTGGCGACGGCGCCGATGACCCAATTGATCGTCTTCTCCCCTGCGGTGCCGGGTTGCGACGCCTTGTCGAATGATTGAGCGATCAAGGTGGACAGCACCGTCCAGCCGTCACGCACGGTTGCCCTGAGCTCGACGAATCCCCGGCCGAAGACATAAAGCTGAACCGCCGGCTCCCCGCCCCCCGCCCCTGGGGAAGTGATTTTCACATGTCTCCCGACCGCGCGAACATAGTTGTAGACCGCCAGGCAAGCGCCGCCCACTGCGGCGAGACCGAGCACGACTCCGACCAGTGCGTCCATGCCATGGCTCCCGACACAGGTCGGGCAGGCGCCACTCAACGCCTGTCCCTGAACCAGTTGCCGCCGTCGCGAATTTTTTGGCCGATCGCGAGAATGGCGCGGCTCAATGGAGATTGCTGCTCGCGAACGTCGTCGGCGAACCGCTGCAGCGCGCGCTGTCGATGCGGATCCCGCGGACCGCAATCGATCAGTCGGCGCACGCTGTCGATCAGCTCGGCGATCTCGCCGTCGCGGCGGGCGGCGACCAGTCCGGCGAGGGCGGCAAGCACCGGCCGCGCGGCGACCCCCAGGGGCCCCGATGTCTCCGCCCCAATCCAGCCGGCAATGAGCGCCGGCATCTCGCCCTGCCGCTTGCCGCCGACGAGCGCTCGCTTGATCGCCGATCGATAGGCGGTCACGAAAGTCCGCAGGTCGAGCGGCGGCAGCAGCGGCTCGAGCAGGTTGAGATGCCGATGCGCCGGCACCGCCGCTGCCAACGCCTGAAAGACGACGTCGAGCGCGACGCCGTACTCATCGCCATCCAGGCCCGCCAGCAGCGGCGCCAGCTCGGCCAGCGGCGGCCGCTTGTCGGCCATGCTCGCCACCTGCCCCAGCACGCGGCGGATTGCGGGACGGTCGGGACGCAGCTTTATTTGCTGGGCGACGACCAGCTCGTCGATCCGCGAGGCGACGGTCTCCGGCGTGTGGCGGCGCGGATCAATCGGGACCAGCTGGCTGGCGTACGTCGTCACGTCGCCGAGCAGCCGCGTGTCGAGCATCGGCATGCTTCGAGCGCCGAGCCAATCCCAGGCCTGCCGGGCACGCGCCGGTGCGCTCAGCGAATCCCAGTAGGGGCGGGCGAGATCGCGATGCATGGCGGCGTGAAAGTCCGGGATCGCCGCGGCGGCGGCGCGCATGTAGCGATCGTAGGTGCCGCGCGGGTCGTCATCCGCCAGCATGCGGGTGAATTCCTCGACCAGCAGCTCGGAGCGCCCGCGCTCGAGCAGCAGCCGGCGCACCGCCCAGGCAAGCGCCGGATTCCGCGACCTGAGGTCGCTCAGGCTTTCGACCTGCTGCGATCGCAGCCCGTCGCCGGGCAAGTCCATGGTGTCGAGATCGTCGATCACGGCCGCGATGTCGGGTGCGGTTGCCAGCTGCGACACCACGGCCGGCAGCATCGCGGCACCTGCGGCCGCACGCGCCAGCTCGCGTAGCGCCGGATGGATGGCCGCGCCCGCCGGAGCCGCGTGAATCGCCTGCACCAGGTAGGGCGCAACGAGCGAAATCGCTTTCGGGTCGGTCCCGATGCGCCGGCGCAGCCGCTCGACATGGCTGCCGTCCAGCCGCCCGAGGCCTGGGCTCCCCCGGAAGCGCGTCGCGATCTCGGTCCAGCACTGGTTCACCCGGGGCCCGTAGCGGACGGGATCCTCCAGGGCGCATAACAACATGGAGAACCAGGCCTCGAACGCAACGGCTGCAAGCGCCGGGCGATCCGTGCGGTCGTCGACCGCGAGGCAGACCCGGATGATCTCGCCGGCATCGTCGAACCCGTCCGGCGCCCCGCCCGCCGCCCGCCCCTCGAGCAGGATGCGCAGCGACCTCGACCAGTCGCCGGGGCGGGTATGGGCGCGGGCGAATTCCAGCATGTCGCCGAGCTTCTCGCGGCCGGCCTGGTCGCGCGCATCGGATTGCCGGTACATCGCGAGGCCGCGCGCCAGCGACTCGTCCGGCGGGCAGGTCTTGAAGGACGCCATGAAGGCGGCGAAGCGCTGCAGGCGGGCCGGGTCGTGCAGGTGCCACGCGACGACTGTCTCGGCGTAGCGCCGGGCACCGGCCAGCAGCGCCTGGTCGCGGTCCGGCAAGACGGGCCGCAGATCGAGCGCGGGCTCGAACACAAAGAATTCGTGGTCGCGCTCGCTGGGACCGAAGGTGAACTCGCTGCCGTCGACCGTGGCGTTGACATCGGCGGTATCGGCGTGGCCGAACTGGTAGGTCGAGATCGCAACCTCGACCGCGGTGGCGAGCGGCAACAGCTCCAGCAGGCAGGCGATCCAGCGCCAGCCGGCGTCGGCGGTCTCGCGGATGACGACGCGCCGTCCGGTCGAGCGCACCAGCATGAGGCACGTCATCAGGTCGACGAGAAGGGCGGCGCCATTGGGGCGGGCGGTGACAAAGGCGCGTCCGTCGGCGGGCGCCACGGCGATCTCGGACACCTCCAGCATCGGCAGCGGCGCCGGCGGCTCCATGGTGTCCTGCTCCGGCGGCAGGTGCCGCTGCCAGCCGGTCCAGCCGAGATAGTCGGTCGAACGCGCCGGGAACGGGCCGTTCTCGGTGACAAGCGTATGGGCCATGAAGTTGCCTTCGCGGCCGGAATAGTCGCGCCCGGAGTAGCAGGAGTGGATGAGCGCATAGCGCTGCGACGGCAGGCGCACGCAGCGCAGCGCGACCGGAAGGCCGCCGCCATCGCCGCGGCCCCGGCCGCGGCTCGGCGGCCGGTAGTTGCCGAGCCGGGCAATGTCCAGGAGCTCGTTCGGCGACAGGCCGGGCGTGGCGCTGCGCACCTGGAATCCACTGCTCGTCGACTGGCCGCGGCGGCACGACGTGTAGTGGACCTGAAACACTTTCATCACGGCGACTCTGGCCTGGCCTTGATGAGGCGGTGGACATACAGTATCCACAGGAACGGATCGGCGACGCGCTTGGGCCGCACCGTGAACATCGAGTTCTCGCGCGGCGCCGACCCGAGCGCGCTGACGGCGAAGAACCCGGAGTGGCGGAATGCGGTCCTGATCTGCTGCAGCAGGAACGCTCCGCCCCAACGGTCGATCAGCGCCTGGACCTCGGCATTGATGGTCTGGAAATCGCCGGCATCGAAGCCGCCGATCTGGTGCGAGCTTTTCGTCACCACCAATCCGGGATCGACCAGCGGCTCGACGGTGTCGAACTTCGACAGCGTGAGCGCCAGCGGAATGCCGATCTGATCCCCCGCGCTTGCCCTGCGACCCTCGTGAATGAGGGAGATCAGGCGGCTGACGATGTCGCTGGTCTCGGTCTCGCGGTCCGGCAGCGGGGAGTTGAGGCTTGCCGCAAACTTGCTCTGGACGAAATCGAGCTGCAGTGGATCGACCAGCAGGATGATGCCGTCGGAGCGGAAAATGTAGCGGTTGACATAGGCCATCGTCTCCTGACTGTTCATGTCCTCGCCGGCGGTGTCGAAGAACG
>JBEKZK010000025.1:0-15326 GCA_049509935.1 Xanthobacteraceae bacterium
GAAGGCGCGGCAGATGCCGTGCGAGCCGTTCCAGGACGTGATCGGTCCGTTCGTGCAGATCGGCAAGTCGGCGGAGGACTCTCTGATCGTAGTCCACATCGCCATGGTCATTCGGCACCACGTCGCCGGCAACCCGAACGGTCTGCCATCTGCAGATCACGTCCTTGAGCTCGAGATTGATCCTCTCGAACTCCTCATATGCGGCGGCGAAGTCCGCATCGGCGCGGAGATCCTCATAGTGGCGCGAATAGTCCGACTCCAGCGCCATGCGCGAGGCCGGCGTCAGCATGAACCTCCCTTGAACCTCGCTCGCCCGGCCTCTGCCCACGAGGTCCGCCAGCACTCGCCCGACCCGCCCGACGTCCAGCCCCAACAGGCAGGCGACCGCCTGGGCCGAGCCGTCCTGGCTGATGGCGACACCGTGCGTGACGAGATGCACGTCGTCCATGGCGTCTCCGAACGGAAGTGCCGCGCCCGGGCCCCTCAACGGGCCGATCCGCGCAGGGTCTCCACGTCGGCGCGCCGAAGTCCGGCGCCGGCGCCCTTGAGAAGGCGGGAATCGGCCTGCGCCAACCCGTAAAGCTCGTCCGCGAGCGGCGTGTCGTAGTGGTATTTCACCCAGGTATCGCAGAGAAAGCGATACTTGTCGGTGCACACCGCCGGCGTCGTCTCGCGGGCCAACCGGTTGTATTCGGCAAGCGTCAACACCCCCCTCGTGGTGGTGTAGCGATCGATCTTGGGGGCGTGGTGGGTCACGCCCGGACGGATCGGGCCGCAGGAGGCGACATAGTCCTCGCCGCACAGGATCGAGTAGGGAATCGGGGAGAACATCCGCTGCGGCTTGTCCGAGTGCTGCATCATGGCGTAGTCGTTGATGCGCTGGCTCGGATGCGTGAGGAGCGCCATCAGCTCGCCCACGGAGTCGCGTGCAAATTCGTCGTTCAGCAGCGGCCGGAACCGCTCGGCGCGCTCGTCGACGTTCATCCAGTCGTCGACCTCGTAGATGCCGGCGACGTGCGCCAGGTCCTTGATCATGGCGAAGTAGTGGATCGCGCCGGCGTCGATCATCTGATCGCGAGACCAGCCTGCGATCCGTCGCCACAGCCTGGTATTGGCCTCCTTGATCGTTGCGGTCAACGAGATGAAGGTCTCGGTCAGCTCGCCCTTCGAGCCCATTCCCACCGGGATGTAGCCCTCCGACAGGCTATCCGAGGTGTAGAGGCCGGCGCCCACCAGGTGCTCGGACCTGAATTCGGGCTTCGACTCGAAGCTGCCCCAGTCGTCGATCAGATGGAAATGGCAGTCCTTCACCGCCATGACCACGGTCAGATTGTTGTAGGGCACGCCGCCTGCCACCCCGTCCTGCCAGGGCAGTGCGTTCTCCGAAAGGTCGCGGAAGTCGCGAACAATCATCTCGCGATCATCGGCGAGCCGGTAAGGGCCGGTATTCTGCAGGCTGACCCGGCTCTCGCACGAAACCAGGAACCCATACTGCGAGGCCGCCGCGAGGAAGCCGTGCGCCGCCTGGTGCAGCGGCTCCCCCTCGGCGCAGTCGTACATGTCCGCGTGGAACACCTGCAGCTGGCGCTCGGGAAGGATCTGCGCGCGGTGGCCGAACTCCTGATTGGTGACATGTCCGTCGTTGCGGTGGAAGGACAGCTGGAAACGCTTGCGGAAGTCCATCAGGTAGATGATGTCCTCGGCGGCGTCCTGGGGACGCAGCAGCCCCATGTTGATCAGCCATTCCCGGCCCATGAGATAGAGGTTCGCCAGTGCGGCGCTGATCGTGGGATTCTGCACCTTGATGGCGGCGCCGCGGCAGCGATCGCCGATGTCCTCCGCGGACATTCGTGTTTCGATCTTTCGCAGCAGTGCCGGCCAGCGGTAGAACGCCATGACGTTCGCCAGCAGGAAGTAGGCGGAAACCGGAAACAGCTTGGACTCCGCGACGGTGCGCGTGACGCTGAGCCAGTAGGTCTCGTCGGACAGCGACTGCATCAGATTGTTGGTTTCCAGCAGTTGCGCGTAAGAGATGCCTTTCGCGGCCATGGGTCTCTCCGATCGATGTCACTGGCGCTTCGCCAGGCGCCAGATCCGCGCGGTCCCGCCGGCGCCGGGCTGGAAGACGTCTTCCGTGGTCCTGGCGGCGGCCGACGATTCGATCTCGACCGGCTGACCCTCCTCGATCCCCCGGACCTTGGCGTTCATCAGGCAGGGAATGCCGTACTCCCGCGCAAGGATCGCGAGGTGCGAGCGGACGGTGCCGCCGGCGCAGACGACGCCTTTGAACTGCTCGAGGATCGGCGCGGTCAGCGTCCCGCCGCAGTCGTCGATGAGGGCGATGGTATCGGCCGGGGTCCCGTTGGCGAGCCAGTCGAGCACGCGCGCGCTGGAACGGACGTAGCGGGCGATCCCGCTGGTGTCGTTCGGGCGCTTGACGATATTGTCGCCGATCCCACGCTGCTCGCGGCCGCTCGCGTCCGCTGCCCCGACGACGGCTTCCGGATGCTCGAAGCTCGATCCCGACGCCCCCGGCGTGGCGTCCATCGCGGGCTTGTAGATCTCGGGACGCTCGGTCACCGAGATCACGGCCGACCACTCGAACCGATGGCCGCTCGCCAGCAGCTTGCGCTCGACCTCGGCAAGCTCGGCGGCGCCGATCAGGTCATATGATCTGCCGAAGACGAAGCTGCCCCAATCTCCCCCGCACTGATCGAGCCTGCGACGGACCAGATCCTTGACGGCGTTGTGAAAGGCCTCGACCACCGCCGACCGAGGCGGATCCCCGTACTTGTCGGTGTCGACGTAGAGCTTGGCCACGGACGCCCCCCGATCTGTCGATTGCAAAGCCGTCTGTGCCCTCTCTGCGAGCAGTATGCATTGACATGAATCAAGTGTCGGTGACCGACGGTTGAGTACGAATGAGCCTCAGTGGCCGGCCGTTACGACGCGCATTGCCAGGCGAGCCCCCCAAGATGATCCCGCCACCCATCAACAAGACCATGAAGCCGCGCGAGTGGGAGATGCTCGTCGCGCTCTCGGTGCTGTGGGGAAGCTCGTTCTTTTTCGTGGCGGTGGCGGTCAGAGATCTCCCGCCGCTGACGATCGTCGTGCTGCGGATCGGCATCGCCGCCCTCGCTCTGTGGACGCTGCTCCCGCTGCTGGGCCTGTCGATGCCACGAGACGGGAAGGCATGGCGGCTCTTCTTCGGCATCGGCCTCCTGAACACCGTGCTGCCGTCCTGCCTGACGGTCTGGGCACAGACCCACATCGGGTCCGGCGTCGCGTCGGTCCTGAACGCAACGACGCCGCTGTTCACCGTCATCATCGCCCACATCCTCACTGCGGACGAGAAGCTGACTTTGCCGCGTCTCCTGGGTGTCGTCGCCGGTTTGATCGGGGTCGCGGTGATGGTCGGCGGCGCGGCCCTGCGATCGCTCGGGGTCAACGTCGTCGCGGAGCTCGCCATTCTGCTGGCGGCGATCGCCTACGCCTTCGCCGCCGTGCTCGGCCGCAGATTCCAGGCCACGGGCATCACTCCGATTCCCGCCGCGACCGGGATGGTCACGGCGTCTACCCTTCTGCTGCTGCCGGTGACGCTGATCGCCGAGGAACCCTGGACCCATCCGGTGCCGTCCGGCGCGACCATCGCGGCGATCCTCGGTCTGGCGCTCGTATCGAGCGTTGCGGGCTACATCCTTTATTTCCGCATCCTTGCCACCGCCGGCGCGACGAACCTGCTGCTGGTGGCATTCCTCGCCCCGGTGAGCGCCATCCTGCTTGGCACTATCGTCCTTGGCGAACGACTCGAGCCCAGGCATGTCGTCGGAATGGGGTTGATCGGGCTCGGTCTGATGGTCATCGACGGCCGCCCGGCCCGGCTGGCAAGGCGCCTCGTGCAGCCTTCCGGATCTGCGGTGCCGGGCAAACATCGCGACGACGCCCGGGACGGCTGACGCTCTTCTCCCCGGCCCGCCGCGCCAAGATGGCGCAACCGCGCCGCCGCGACGGCCGCGAAATCGCCCCATTTCGCCGTCATGAGAATGAACATTCATTCTCTCACGCGGGGGCGGTGATGAGCGCGGACGTTTCGATTGCCGATCAATCGGTTGGGCGGGACACCCAGCGTCGCCGCACCATCCTGGCGGCAGCCGAGCGGGCGTTCGTCCGACACGGCTTCCATGCTTCCACCATGCAGGATGTGGCGGTCGAGGCCGGGATGAGCCCGGGCAATCTCTATCGCTACTTTCCGTCGAAGGACGCGATCGTCGCCGGGCTGTGCGAATGCGACCAGGAGGAGCTGGCGGGCGATTTCGTCGACCTCGCGGCGGCCCGCGATGTCGTCGGGGCGATCGAGCGGATGCTCAACAAGCGCCTCGTCGACGAGCCGCGCGAGCGCCTTCAGCTCATCGTCGAGCTCTGGGCCGAGTCGGCGCGCAACCCGATCGTCGCCTCGATCCAGAGCAAGGTCGACGCCCTGGTCCGCGAGCGGCTCCTGGCAACCGTCGAGGCGGCGAAACGTAGCGGCGCAGCCGTGCCCGGCATCGACGTCGATTTCGCCGTGCGGGCGCTGATGACCATCGGCGCCGGGCTGTTCAAGCGACGGGTGCTGGAGCCCGATTTCGACGGCGAGGTCGAGGTTGCGGTGGCGGTCGGGCTGATCCGCACGGTCTTTCGCGGCCTCGCCCAGCCCGAAGCCGCGGCCGAGACTCCGGAGGCTCGGCGATGAGCCGCCGGATCATCGTAGCCCTGGCCGCGGCCGTCGCGGTCGCGCTGGCAGCGGCGTACCTGAGCGGCGCTATCGGCCTGCCCGGCCGCAGCACGGCGGCGGCGCCGCAGGGGACCGCCGCGGGGCTCGTTAACGGCGGTCCCGCACATGCCGCGACGCTGCCTTCCCCCGGGCCGCTGCCGCCTGCCGTCACGGTGACGCGGGCGAGCACGCGCGACTTCGTCGAGCCGCTGTTCGTATCCGGCACGCTGGTCGCCCGGGATGAGGTGCTGATCGGCGCCGCGCTCGACGGGTTAAGGGTGATCGAGCTCCTCGCCGAGGACGGTGACCGCGTCGCCAAGGGCCAGGTGCTGGCCCGGCTCGACCGCAGCCAGCTCGATGCCATGCTGGCGCAGAACGACGCCGCCCTGCTGCGCGCCGATGCCGCCGTTGCCCAGGCCCGCAGCCAGATCGAGCAGGTCGACGCCGCGCGGGCGCAGGCCGCAGCCGATCTGGAGCGCGCGCGAAGGCTCGCCGTCGGCGTCATTACCCAGGCGACCCTCGACCAGCGGCTGGCGACCGCGCGTTCCGCCGAGGCCCAGTTCGCCGCCGCCAACAGCGCGCTCGCCGTCGCCGAGGCGGACCGGGCGAGCCGGCAGGCGGAACGGCGCGAGCTGCAGGTGCGCATCGGGCGCACCGACGTGGTAACGCCGGTCGCCGGGATGGTGAGCCGGCGCACCGCGCGGCTCGGCGCCGTCGCGATGGGGACCGGCGACGCGCTGTTCCGCATCGTCGCCGACGGGGCGATCGATCTCGACGCCGAGGTGCCCGAGGACCGGCTGGCGCGGCTTGCGGCCGGCATGCCGGCCACGGTGGAGCTGCCCGGCGGCGGCCGGCCGGTCGAAGGCCACGTGCGGCTGATCTCCAACGAGGTGGACCGCGCCACCCGACTGGGCAAGGTCCGCATTGCGGTGCCGGCGGGCAGCGCGGCGCGGATCGGCTCGTTTGCCACCGGCGTGGTGAGGATCGCGGGCCGTCCGGCGATCGGCGTGCCGGCGAGCGCGGTCGTGCGCAGCGATGGCGGGGTGAGCGTCATGGTGGTCCGCGACGGGCGTGTCGAGCTGCGCACCGTCGAAGCCGGCGTGATCGACCGCGGGTTCAGCGAGATCCGCGGCGGGATCGCGGCCGGCGAGATGGTGGTCGCGCGCGCCGCCGCGTTCCTGCGCGACGGCGACGAGGTGCGATCCGTGGACATGCCCGAGGGGCGGGAAGCCTCGCGATGAGGCTGAACATATCCGCCTGGTCGATCCGCTCGCCGATGCCGGCCACGGTGGGATGCGTGATGCTGGTCATTCTCGGCCTCGTCAGCTTCCACCACCTGCCGATCACCCGGATCCCCAACATCGACATCCCGATCGTCCAGGTCACGGTGATCCAGTCGGGCGCCTCGCCGTCCGAGCTCGAATCGCAGGTCACCCGGAAGGTCGAGGATGCGGTCGCCGGCGTCAGCGACATCTGGCACATCATCTCGACCGTCACCGACGGCTCCTCGGTGACCACGATCCAGTTCTATGTCGGCAGCACCAACGTCGATCGCGCGCTCAACAGCGTGAAGGACCAGATCGCCAAGATCCGTCCCGACCTGCCGCGCACCATCAACGAGCCGATCGTCAGCCGCCTCGACATCGAGGGCCTGCCCATCCTCACCTATGCGGCGGCGTCGCCGCGGCTGTCGGCGGAGGACCTCTCGTGGTTCGTCGACGACACCGTGGCGCGCGGCTTGCAAAGCGTGCGCGGCGTCGGCGGCGTCACCCGCTCCGGCGGCGTCGACCGCGAGATCCGGATCGCGCTCGATCCGCGCAAGCTGCTGTCGCTCGGGATCACGGCCGCCAACGTCAACGCGCAGCTGCGCGCCACCAATGTCGACCTCGCCGGCGGGCGTGGCGAGATCGGCGGCCAGGAGCAGGCGATCCGCACGCTCGCCGGCACCCGCGCGGTCGCCGACCTGGCGGCGTTGCCGGTGTGGCTGCCGGGCGGCCGCAAGGTGCGTCTCGATGATCTCGGGACGGTGACCGACGGCGCCGCCGAGGCGCGCACCTTCGCGCGCCTGGACGGCCGGCCGATCGTGGCGTTCAGCATTTCGCGCGCCAAGGGCGCGAGCGATGTCGACGTCGACCGCGCGGTCGCGGAAAAAATCGACGAGCTGCGCCGGCAGCACCCGGACGTCGATCTGGTCAAGGTCGACACCCAGGTCGACAGTACCATCGGCAACTACCATTCGGCGATGGAGACGCTGTTCGAGGGCGCCGTCCTGGCGGTCATCGTCGTGTTCATCTTCCTGCGCGACCTGCGGGCGACGCTGGTCTCGACGCTCGCGCTGCCGCTGTCCGCCATCCCGACGTTCTGGGCGATGGACATGCTCGGCTTCTCGCTCAACCTGGTGAGCCTGCTGGCGGTGACGCTGGTGACCGGGATCCTGGTGGACGACGCCATCGTCGAGATCGAGAACATCGTGCGGCACATGCGCATGGGCAAGTCCGCCTATCGGGCGGCGCTCGAGGCCGCCGACGAGATCGGGCTCGCCGTGGTCGCCATCTCGATGACGATCGTCGCCATCTTCATGCCGGTGAGCTTCATGGCCGGCATCGCCGGCCAGTACTTCCGCCAGTTCGGCCTGACGGTCGCGATCGCGGTGCTGTTCTCGCTGCTGGTCGCGCGCCTGATCACGCCGATCGTCGCCGCCTACTTCCTGCGCGCCGACCACGCGAAGGTCGTCCGCGAAGGGCCGATCATGCGCTTTTATACCCGCCTGGTGCGCGGCTCGGTTCGCCATCGCTGGATCACGCTCGCCGCCGGCCTGGTGCTGTTCGTCGCCTCGCTGATGTCGACCAGGCTGCTGCCGTCCGGCTTCATTCCCGCCGAGGATCTGGCGCGCACCCTGCTCGCCGTAGAGCTGCCCCCAGGCTCGCGCCTCGACGATACCGACCGGGTGACGCGGCAGATCACCGACCGGCTGAAGGGCATGCCGGAGGTGCGCTCGGTGCTCGTCTACGGCGGCCAGATCCTCGGCGGGCTCGGCGCCGCCTCGGAGGTGCGCAAGGCGACCCTTGTGGTCAACCTGGTGCACAAGAGCCGGCGTGCGCTCTCGCAGAAGGACTTGCAGAAGCGGATCGGCTACGACATCGCGGCGATCCCCGACATCCGCTTCTGGTTCCTCAAGGACAACGGCCAGCGCGACATCTCGCTGATCATCGCCGGCAGCGACACCCGCCTGATCAACGAGGCCGGCAACCAGATCGCCAGCGAGATGCGCCAGATCCCGATCATCGACAACCCGGTCTCCACCGCCGAGCTCGACCGGCCGGAGCTTCGCATCACGCCGAAGCCGCAGCTCGCCGCCGACCTCGGCGTCACCACCGAGGCGCTGTCGGAGACGATCCGCGTCGCCACACTTGGCGACATCGACGCCAACCTGGCGAAGTTCAACGCCGGCGACCGGCTGGTGCCGATCCGGGTGCAGCTCGACGAGCGTGCCAGGACCGATGTCGGCCTGCTGCAGGCGCTGCGCGTCGCCACCGCGACCGGCGGCAGCGTGCCGCTCTCCACCGTCGCCGATTTCGACATGGCGCACGGCCCAACCGCAATCAACCGCTACGACCGGTCGCGCCGGGTGACCATCGAGGGCGACCTCGCCGGCGAGACGCCGCTCGGCCAGGCGCTCGACGCGATCCATGCGCTGCCCGCCGCGCGGGCGCTGCCGCCGGGCTTGGAGATCCGCGAGTCGGGCGACGTCGCGGTGATGAACGAGGTCACCAGCGCGTTCGCCTCCGCGATGGGCACCGGGCTGATGCTGGTCTACGGCGTGCTGATCCTGCTGTTCGGCAGCTTCGTGCAGCCGGTGACCATCCTGTTCTCGCTGCCGCTGTCGATCGGCGGCGCCGTCATCGCGCTGCTGGTGACCAACCGCCCGATCAGCATGCCGGTGGTGATCGGCGCCCTCATGCTGATGGGCATCGTCACCAAGAACGCCATCATGCTGGTCGATTTCGCCGTCGAGGAGATCCGGCGCGGCACGCCGCGGCTCGAAGCCCTGGTCGAGGCCGGGCGCAAGCGGGCGCGGCCGATCGTGATGACGACCATCGCGATGGTCGCCGGCATGCTGCCGGCGGCGTTCGCGTTCGGCGACGGCGGCGAGTTCCGCTCGCCGATGGCGATCTCGGTGATCGGCGGCCTCGTCGCCTCGACGGTGCTGTCGCTGGTGTTCGTGCCGGCGGCGTTCTCGGTGGTCGACGATGTCGGACGGCTCGCCTGGCGCCTGTTCGGCCGCCTCGTCGGCGCCAAGGACGAGCCGGGTGCGTTGGTGGCGCCGGATGCCGCCGCCGGCAGCCACCTTCCGTAGCCCGGATGAAATCCGGGGGCGGCGGTGCCTCACCGCGAGGCCGTTCCCGCATTGCGCCATAGCCCGTCGGAAGACGGGCTAACGTCCTGATGGCTCCGTGTGGGCTACGCAGCAACTAACCGCAGAAAGCTCAATTCCGTGTCGTCGTAGCGCCGGCGCTCGAGCTCCTCGAAGCCGTCCGGCGCGGCGAAGGCCGCCTCGAGCGCCTCCTCGACCACCACGAGCGCGCCGGCAACGAGCCAGCCGCCGTCGCGCGCTGATCTCAGCGCCGCCTCGGCGAGACCGCGACCGTACGGCGGGTCGGCAAACGCCAGCCCGAACGGCTCGAGCGGATGCGCGGCGCCGAGGCGGGTGGCGTCGCGCCGGAAAATCTTGGTCACGCCGCCGAGCCCGAGCGCCTCGACATTCTGCCGGATCAGCGCGCGCGCCTCGGTGCCGTCGTCGACGAACAGCGCAAACGCGGCGCCGCGCGAGACCGCCTCCACGCCGAGCGCGCCGGTGCCGGCGAACAGGTCGAGCACGCGGGCACCGCTGACCGGGTCGCCGTAGCGGTGCACCAGAATGTTGAACAGGGATTCGCGCAGACGGTCGGCGGTCGGGCGGATCGCGGCGGATTTCGGACCCGCCAGGGCGCGGCCGCGAAGCCGCCCGCCGACGACGCGCATTCAAAGAGTCTTTCTCTGGAGCATGTTCTTAACGGCGAACCGGCATCCACTTCGCCGGAACATGCTCAGGTCTCGCGCCACTTGCCGCCGCGCGGCCTGCGGCCCGGGCGCGCCGGCTTGTCGGCGACACGCTCGACTACGACGCGGCGGCCCTTGCGATCGGCGATCAGGCCGGGCGGGCCGGCCTTGCCGGCAGCCTTGCCGAACGATCCGGCCCGCATCGCGCCGCCCTTGCGAAACGGGCGCAGCGGCACGGCGTCGGCCCCGGCGCGATCGCGCCAGACATGGCCGCCGCGACCGCGGCTCTCCCGCAGGTCGGGGCGGGGCCGCTGGTCGCGCTTCGGCTCCCGACCTTTGCGCGCCGGATCACGAGGCGCTTGGGCGGCCGACTTGTCGGCCGGGCGCTTGCCGGCCGGACGCTCGCGGCCCGTGGCCTCGTGGCGCCCGGCCTTGCCGCGCCCAGGCTTGTCGCGCCCCGGCTTGTCGTTCCCGGGCTTGTCGCGCCCAGGTTTGTCGCGCCCCGGCTTGTCGTGCCCGGCCTTGTCGCGGTCCGGCTTGTCGCGCCCGGGCTTCCCCCGCTCCGGCTTCGCGCGCTCCGGCGCGGGAGCCTCGCGCACGATCAGCGGTCCGGCGAAGTCGGCGCCGGCGAGCGCCGCCAGACGCTCGCCGATCTGGTCACGCAGGGTGCGTGTGGGCACTTCCTGGACGGCCCCGTCGGCGAGCTCGCCCAGCTGGAACGGGCCGAACGAAACACGGATCAGCCGGTTGACCTGCAGCTCGAGGGCGCCCAGCACATTGCGGATCTCGCGGTTCTTGCCCTCGCGCATCGCGAACGTGAGCCAGTTGTTGCTGCCCTGCTCGCGGTCCAGCGTCGCCTCGATCGGGCCGTAGCGCACGCCGTCGACCTCGATGCCGTCGCGCAGGCCGTCGAGCGCGGCTTGCGTGACCTTGCCGTGGGCGCGCACCCGGTAGCGGCGCAGCCATCCGGTCTCCGGCAGCTCGAGCACGCGGGCGAGCCCGCCGTCGTTGGTGAGCAGCAGGAGGCCCTCGGTGTTGAGATCGAGCCGCCCCACCGTGATCAGGCGCGGCAGGTCCTTCGGCAGCCCGCCGAAGATGGTCGGCCGGCCTTCCGGGTCGGCGCTGGTGGTCACCAGCCCGCGCGGCTTGTGATGGAGAAAGAGCCGCGTGCGCTCGCGCGCCGGCAGCGCCTTGCCGTCCACCGTCACCTTGTCGCGCGCCGTCACGTTGACGGCCGGCGAGGCGATCACCGCGCCGTTGATGGCGACCCGCCCCGCCGCCACCCAGGCCTCGGCCTCGCGGCGCGAGCCGAGCCCGGCGCGGGCGATCGTCTTGGCGACCCGCTCGCCGGCCTTGGCGCGCGGGGCCTCCGCCTGCCGTCCGGGCGCCGCAGCGGCCTCGCGCTGACGCGGCGTCCCGGAGGGCCGGAAGGGCTTGCGCCCGGCAGGCTTCTGGCTCTTCTGGATCTTCCGGGTCATGATCGCCTTCATCGGTGAGGTCTGTGAGATAGCAGACTTGCGGGGGACCGACGAGCGGTGAAGGGCAGATCGTTCATGGACCTGGCGCTCGACGAGGCGCGCGCCGCGGCAGCCGCCGGCGACGTGCCGGTCGGCTGCGTCGTGGTGCGCGATAGCGACGTGGTGGCGCGCGCCCGCAACCGCACCATCGCGGACCGCGACCCGACCGCGCACGCCGAAATGCTGGCGATCCGCGCGGCGGCGGCGGCAATCGGATCGGAGCGCCTCGTCGACTGCGACCTCCACGTGACGCTGGAGCCCTGTCCGATGTGCGCCGCCGCGATCTCGTTCGCCCGCATCCGCCGGCTCTACTATGCGGCCTCCGACCCCAAGGGCGGCGCCGTCGACAGCGGCGTGCGGCTGTACCAGTCGACGACCTGCCATCACCGCCCCGACGTCTATGGCGGGATCGGCGAGGTCGAGGCCTCGGCGCTGCTCAGGGATTTTTTCCGCGCCCGGCGGTGAGCCGTGGCGGTGCGCGCATCGGCGCCACGAGCGGATGCGGCCGGCCCCAGGTCGCCCGCTGTATGACCTTGGTCACAGAAGCCGGGCCGGGCGCCATGCACCATGCGGGCCGATGATGTTGGCTTCGTTCCATCCCCGCAATGGAGGCTCTGATGAGGACGCTCTTGATCGGCGCTGCCGTCTGCCTGCTGACGACCTCGGCCCATGCCGGCCAGGTCTTCGATTTCGCCATCAACGGGGGGACCGCGCGTGTCGAGATCCCCAAAAGCTGTCGCGACCTCGATTGCCTGAACCTGTCGTTCACCGATCGCAACGGCAAGCAGTACACCACCAAGGACCTCGACAGTCTCACCGGCAAGGACAAGGACACCAAGGTCACCGACACGCCGGTCGCCTCGCCGTTCGCCGGCTCGCCGCAGCCTGCCGCGCGTCCTCCGGCACCCGCCGTCGCGGCGGCGCCCGCTGCGGCGCCCGCAACGTCCGGCAATGCCGCTGCGCCGGCCGCCGGCGTGCCGCGTCCGCAGACCGTCGAGGCCCCGCCGGAGCCGCGGCCCGGCACCGGGGAGCAGGCCTCCGCGGCGTCGCCCGATGCCGGCGCGGCTCCCGCCCCCGCGCCGGAGGCCGTCGCCCCGCCGCGCCGGCCGGCGCAGGTCGCGACCAACCGGGTCGACCCGCCGGCGCCCGCCGCGGTGCCCCAGGCAGCCCCCGTTGGCCCGATCGGCGAATGGCTGGTCGAGGACAATTCCGCCCAGATCCGCATCGAGGCGTGCGGCGGCAATCTGTGCGGCTACGTCGCGCAGTCGAAGACCCCGAACGACACCGACGCCAAGAATTCCAATCCGGCGCTGCGCAACCGCCCGGTCATCGGGCTGCCCATCCTGATCGACATGAAGCCCGGCAAGTCGCGCTGGGACGGCAACATCTACAATCCCAAGGACGGCGCCACCTACACGGCGCACATGTCGATGCGCAACCCCAACACCCTGCGGGTCGAGGGCTGCGCGTTCGGCGGCATGTTCTGCGGCGGGCAGAACTGGAAGCGGGTGATGTGAGCAGCGTAAACCGGCGAGCGTAAATCGGGGTCTGACCCCCTTTTAAAATGGGGTCAGACCACCTTTTCCTCGGCGGCCGCCGTTCTTCGCGTCGTCGGCCGGCCGCGGCGGCCGCCCGGGCTTCCCGGCCACCACGCGCCGTCCCAGCATCCGCGCCATGTCGGCCTGGAACCGCGGCGTGCCGAGCACGAAGCCCCCGTTGGTCGCGCCGCGGATCTCGCCGACCACGGCCTCGGGGAGGTGCTCGCGAAAGAGCTCGCGATAGGCCGACTGGCGCGCCTCGTCGCTGCGCCCGAGCGCGCGATAGAGATCGTGCGGCACGATCAGATCGCTGGCCTTGCCCTCGGCATTGACCCGATAGCTCGACCAGCGGTGCTGGCGCGGATGGCTCACCATGGCGGCGCGGACCGGGTTGAGCTCGATGTAGCGGTGACAGGCCAGCAGGTAGTGCTCCGACTGGACGAGAGCGGAGCGGAAGCGTCCCTCCCACAACGAGCCGCTGCGCCGGTAGGTGCGGTTCACATGCTGGACATGGCGCTGTCCGAGATGCTTCATCAGCAGCGTCACGCCGGTGTCGGTGCGCGGGGTCACCAGCAGGTGGACATGGTTGGTCATCAGGCAGAAGGCGTGGACGCTGCAGTCGAGCGCCGCCGCCAGCTCCCCCAGGTGCGTGAGATAGAGGACGCGGTCCTCGTCGGCGAAGAAGCAGGGATTGCGATTGTTGCCGCGCTGGATGACGTGGACCGGCACATCGGCCGCCACGATGCGCGCACGACGCGGCATGGGGAACCTCCCTGGCGCTTAAATGGGGTCAGACCACGTTTGTTCTTAAATGGGGTCAGACCACGTTTTAGTCTGCCAGTCAATCAGGCGAATAAGGGAAAACTGGGAAAACGTGGTCTGTCCCCTATTTTACTCCGAGCAGGGGCGCGAGCTTCTGCTTCACCTCGTCCTTGACGCCGTCGGCGACGCGCAGGATCGCGCTCGCCTGGAGGAAGTCCAGCATGCGGAAGATCCCGACATTGGGGGTGATCAGCACGTCCGGCGCGCCGTGCCGCAGCTTCTCGGCGACCAGCATGTGGCCCATGATCTGCAGCGTCGCGAACAGGCATTCCCACGGATCGGGGATCTCGGCCTTGCGATCGCGCGCCGCGCTGCCGACGTCGACCGCGAGGATCACGTCGGCGAGCCCGCGCAGGTGCTCGAACGGCAACGGGTCGACGGCGCCGCCGTCGACCAGCACGCGGCCCTCGATCAGCATCGGCCGCAGCAGCCCGGGAACCGCCATCGAGGCGGCCAGCGCCGGCTTGAGCGGGCCTTGCGAGAACACCACCGGCTGGCGGCCGTAGAGGTCGGAGGCGAGCACGATCAGCGGGATCCGCAGCGCCGCGAAATCGTCCGGAACCTCCGGCGGCAGGAACGCCGAACAGATCTTCTCGGCGTCGGTCACCATCGGGTTGCCGAAGTCCGCCGAGAACATCCTGGCGAACGACCCGGCGCGCGCCGCGATGACCTTGGCGATCGTCTCGCTGCGCCGGTGGGCGATCTCGATCACCAGGCGGCGCATCGCCTTGCCGGTCATGCCGGCCGCATAGCAGGCTCCGATCACCGCCCCGATCGAGGTGCCGGCGATAGCCACCGGCTGCACCCCGATCTCGTCGAGCGCCTCGATCACCGCGATATGGGCAAGCCCGCGCGCGCCGCCGCCGCCGAGCGCGACCGCCACCGTCCTCGGCCGGCCGTCTGGCGCCCCGGACGTCCGCGCCTGGGTCCTCAACGGTGGTCGCCCCCGCGGGCTTCGGCGGCGGACCGCTGCGTAGCGCGCCGGGACATGCGTCTTTGAGTGGCGCATGTTCTCGTCGGCGAACCGCGCACACTTCGCCGGACCATGCTTCAGCGCGCGCCGGCTTCGCGGGCAAACGACCAGGCCTTGGCAGACAGCGGCCGCACCATCTGGGCGCGCGCCGGGGCGTTCTCGTTGGTCGCGGTGCCGTCGCGGACGCGGCCGACGATGCCCTGCAGGATCGCCGCGATGCGGAAGAAGTTGTAGGCCGAGTAGACCGGCAGGAACGGCCGCGGATCGAGCCCGGTGCGCGCCACGTAGGCGTCGACATAGGCGGCGCGCGAGGGGATCCCCAGCGCCGGCAGGTCGAGCCCGACCAGGCTCGCCGATCCGGCCGATCCGGCGTCCGACACCGGCATGTCCCACTGCATCAGATGATAGGTGAAATCGGCGAGCGGATCGCCCAGCGTCGAGAGCTCCCAGTCGAGCACCGCGAGGATCTTCGGCTCGGTGGCGTGGAGCACCATGTTGTCGAGCCGGTAGTCGCCGTGCACCATGCGCACCGGCGCCGGTGGCGGCAGGTGCCCCGGCAGCCACTCCATCAGCTTTTCCATCTCGTCGATCTTCTCGGTCTCCGAGGCGCGGTACTGCCTGGCCCAGCGATCCACCTGGCGGGCGACATAGTTCTCGCCGCGGCCGAAGTCGGCGAGCCCGATTGC
>JBEKZK010000250.1:0-6388 GCA_049509935.1 Xanthobacteraceae bacterium
CACCTGCTACGCCCTGCTGGCGGTCTCGATCGACCTGATCTGGGGCTTCTGCGGCATCCTCTCGCTCGGCCACGGCGCGTTCTTCGCGCTCGGCGGCTACGCGATGGGCATGTACCTGATGCGCCAGATCGGCACCCGCGGCGTCTATGCCAATCCGATCCTGCCCGACTTCATGGTGTTCCTGAACTGGCCGGAGCTGCCGGTCTACTGGTACGGCTTCCAGCATTTTCCCTATGCGATGCTGATGGTCCTGCTGGTGCCTGGCGCGCTCGCCTTCGTGTTCGGCTGGTTCGCGTTCCGCAGCCGGGTCACCGGGGTCTACCTGTCGATCATCACCCAGGCGCTGACGTTCGCCCTCAAGCTCGGCTTCTTCCGCAACAATTTCGGCTTCGGCGGCAACAACGGCCTGACCGATTTCAAGGACATTCTCGGCTTCAACATCCAGTCGCAGGAGACGCGCGCCGCGCTGTTCGCGATCTCGGTGCTGGCGCTCGGCATCGGCTTCTTCATCTGCCGCTTCATCACCAGCTCCAAGCTCGGCAAGGTGCTGGTCTCGATCCGCGACGCCGAGGCGCGGACCCGGTTTCTCGGCTACCGGGTCGAGTCCTACAAGCTCTTCGTCTTCACGCTCTCGGCCTGCATGGCGGGCGTCGCCGGCGCGCTCTACGTGCCGCAGGTCGGCATCATCAATCCGAGCGAGTTCGAGCCCGGCAACTCGATCGAGGCGGTGATCTGGGTGGCGGTCGGCGGCCGCGGCACGCTGATCGGAGCGGCGCTCGGCGCCGTCGTCGTGAACTATGCCAAGACCACGTTCACCACCGGCTTCCTGGCGCCGTACTGGCTGTTCCTGCTCGGCGGCCTGTTCGTCGCCGTGACCCTGCTGTTGCCGCGCGGCATCGTCGGCACGATTCAGCACTGGTGGGCCTCGCGGGCCCGTCCGGCGAATGGCGGCGTACCTGGGCAGACCGCCGTCGAGCCGCGTCCGGCCGAGTGAGGTCTCATGGAACCGCGGACCACCTCGGCGCTGCTCTACCTCGACGGCGTGAACGTATCGTTCGACGGCTTTCGCGCCCTGAACAACCTGTCGCTGGCGATCGAGCCGGGCGAGATGCGCGCCATCATCGGACCGAACGGCGCCGGCAAGACCACCATGATGGACGTCGTCACCGGCAAGACCAGGCCGGACAACGGCGAGGTCTATTTCGACGGCTCGGTCGATCTGACCAGGCTGGACGAGACCGAGATCGCCCAACTTGGAATCGGCCGCAAGTTCCAGAAGCCGACGGTGTTCGACAGCCACAGCGTGGACGACAACCTGCGGCTCGCCCTCAAGGCCGACCGGCGCGTCAGCAGGACGTTGTTCTGGCACGAGACCGCCGAGGAGCGCCAGCGCATCGACCGGCTGCTCGACATCGTCCGGCTCGGCCCGGCGCGCGACCGACTCGCCGGCGACTTGTCGCACGGGCAGAAGCAGTGGCTCGAGATCGGCATGCTGCTGGCGCAGGAGCCGAAGCTGCTGCTGGTCGACGAGCCGGTGGCCGGCATGACCGACGCCGAGACCCGGCAGACTGCCGAGCTGCTCCGCGAGATCAACCGCGACCGCACCGTGGTCGTGGTCGAGCACGACATGACGTTCGTGCGCGATCTCGACGTCAAGGTGACGGTCCTGCATGAAGGCTCGGTCCTCGCCGAGGGGTCGATCGATCAGGTATCGGCGGACGAACGCGTCATCGAAGTCTATCTGGGACGGTGATCGAAGGTGCTCGACGTCAACGCGGTCGATCTCTACTACGGCGCCGCGCAGGCGCTTCGCCAGGTGTCGCTGCAGGCGGCGCCCGGCAAGGTGGTGTGCGTGCTCGGCCGCAACGGGGTGGGCAAGACCAGCCTGCTGCGTGCGGTCGTCGGCCACCACCCGGTGCGCCACGGCAGCATCACCTGGGACGGCGCCGACATCACCCGGCTGCGGCCGTTCGAGCGCGCCCGCCTCGGCATCGCCTACGTGCCGCAGGGCCGCGAGATCTTTCCGCTGATGAGCGTGGAGGAGAATCTCAAGACCGGGTTTGCGCCGCTACGCCGCGACGAGCGCCGGATTCCCGACGACGTGTTCACCTTGTTCCCGGTGCTCAAGGGAATGCTGGGCCGCCGCGGCGGCGACCTGTCGGGCGGCCAGCAGCAGCAGCTGGCGATCGGCCGCGCCCTGGTGATGCGCCCCAAGGTGCTGCTGCTCGACGAGCCGACCGAGGGCATCCAGCCGTCGATCATCAAGGACATCGGCCGCGCCATCTCGTATCTGCGCAGTCTCGGCGACATCGCCATCGTCCTGGTCGAGCAGTATCTCGATTTCGCCAGCGAGCTCGGCGACTACTTCGTCGTCATGGATCGCGGCGCCATCGTGGTCGCCTGCACCCGGGACGACATGGACGAGGCGGCGCTCAAGCGTGCGATCGCCCTGTGATCGATGATGTCGCGACTGCGGACGGCGAGCGGATCTTCGCCGCCAACCGCGCGGTCGGCCGCATTGTGCTGACCGCCGAGGCGGCCGCCGGGGTGACCCGCCGGTCCCGGGTCCGCGAGGAAGGGTCGCTGCGGGTGCGCTTTCCCGGGCCGCCGTCGCCCGAGCTGGAAGCCGTGATCGTCAATACCGGGGGTGGTGTCGCCGGCGGTGACCGCCACGAGCTCGCCTTCACCGCGGGCGCCGGCGCGCGGCTGCTGGTGACCAGTGCGGCGGCCGAGAAGGTCTATCGTTCGCGCGGGCCGGACGCCACGATTTCGGTCAGGCTCGAGGTCGGTGCCCGCGGCTCGCTGGCCTGGGTGCCGCAGGAGACCATCCTGTTCGATCGCGCCCAGGTGGTGCGCGCCATCGAGATCGACGCCGCCGCGGATGCCCGCCTCGTCGTCGCCGAGGCGGTGGTGTTCGGCCGGTCCGGCATGGGCGAGGCGGTCGAGCACGGCCGCTTCGTCGACCGCTGGCGGGTGCGCAGGGCGGGCCGGCTGGTGTACGCCGATACGCTGCGGCTCGACGGGGCGATCGCCGACAAGCTGCGGCAGCCGGCGGTCGCCGGCGGCGGCATCGCCATCGCGACCGTCCTGGTGATGCCGGGCGACGAGGCGACGGTCGCGCCGTTGCGCGCCGTCGTGGACGAATTTCACGGCGAGGTCGGGATGTCGGCCTGGAACGGATTTGCGGTCGTGCGGCTGTGCGCCCAAGATGGTGCCCGGCTGCGCCGCGATCTGCTAACGGTGCTGACCGTGCTGCGCGGCGATCCGCTGCCGCGGATTTGGCTCAACTGACCGGATCTCAACCGACAGGGACAGAGGCGACATGAACCTGACCCCGCGCGAAAAGGACAAGCTCCTGATCGCCATGGCGGCGATGGTGGCGCGGCGCAGGCTGGAGCGCGGCGTCAAGCTCAATCACCCGGAGGCGGTGGCGCTGATCTCCGACTACATCATGGAGGGCGCGCGCGACGGCCGCACCGTGGCGCAGCTGATGGAGGCCGGCGCCCACGTGATCGCGCGCGCCCAGGTGATGGACGGCATCGCCGAGATGATCCCCGAGATCCAGGTCGAGGCGACGTTTCCCGACGGCACCAAGCTGGTGACCGTGCACGATCCGATCCGATGACCGGCGCCGACCTCGTTCTCGTCGCCCGCGCCTGCGATTTCGCGGCGCTCCGCCACGTCCAGCAGCGCCGCAAGGGCATCGCCGGCGAGCCCTACATCAATCACCTCGCCGAGGTCGCGACGCTGCTCGCCGAGGCCACCGGCGGCAGCGACGCCGCGCTGGTCGCGGCGGCGTTTCTCCACGACACCCTGGAGGACACCCCGACCACCTATGACGAGCTCGCCGGGCTGTTCGGGCCCGATGTCGCGCATCTCGTCAGCGAGGTGACCGACGACAAGAGCCTCCCCAAGGCCGAGCGCAAGCGCCTGCAGATCACCATGACGCCGTCCAAGAGCGTGCGCGCCCGGCTGATCAAGATCGCCGACAAGACCAGCAACGTCCGGGCCATGGCGTCGAGCCCGCCGGCCGGCTGGGACATCGCCCGCATCGCCGAGTACATCGAGTGGGCCGGTCAGGTGGTGGCCGGCTGCCGCGGCCTCAACGCGGCCCTGGAGCAGGCATTCGACGTCGCCGTCGCCCAGGCCCGCGCCGCCGTCGCCGGCATCGCGGCGTGAAAGGGAGAGCAACTGCATGATTCCCGGAGAGATCATCACGCTGGCCGGCGAGATTACGCTCAATGCCGACCGCCCGACCGTGACGCTCACGGTCACCAACACCGGCGACCGGCCGATCCAGGTCGGCTCGCACTACCATTTCTTCGAGACCAATCCGGCGCTCGCGTTCGAGCGCGCCGGCGCCCGCGGCATGCGGCTCGACATTGCGGCAGGAACCGCCGTGCGCTTCGAGCCCGGGCAGAGCCGCGACGTGACGCTGGTGGCGCTCGCGGGTGACCGCACGATCTACGGGTTCCGCCAGGACGTGATGGGCAAGCTCGATTGAGGGGGGTTTCATGCCGGTCAGGATGCCACGCCGCGCCTATGCGGACATGTTCGGTCCCACCACCGGCGACAAGGTACGGCTCGCCGACACCGATCTCGTCATCGAGGTGGAGAAGGATTTCACCATCTACGGCGAGGAGGTGAAGTTCGGCGGCGGCAAGGTGATCCGCGACGGCATGGGCCAGAGCCAGGTCACCAACGCGGCCGGCGCGGTCGACACCGTGATCACCAACGCGCTGATTCTCGATCATTGGGGGATCGTCAAGGCCGATGTCGGCCTCAAGGAGGGCAGGGTTGCCGCCATCGGCAAGGCCGGCAATCCCGACATCCAGCCCGGCGTCGGCATCATCATCGGCCCCGGGACCGAGGTGATCGCCGGCGAAGGCAAGATTCTCACCGCCGGTGGCTTCGACACCCACATCCACTTCATTTGCCCGCAGCAGGTCGAGGAGGCGCTGATGTCGGGCGTGACCTCGCTGCTCGGCGGCGGCACCGGGCCGGCCGCCGGCACCAACGCCACCACCTGCACGCCGGGTCCCTGGCACATCGCCCGCATGATCCAGGCGGCCGACGCCTTCCCGGTCAATCTCGGCTTTGCCGGCAAGGGCAACGCGTCGCTGCCCGGCGCCCTCGACGAGATGGTGGAGGCCGGCGCCTGCGCGCTCAAGCTTCACGAGGACTGGGGCACCACGCCGGCCGCCATCGACTGCTGCCTGTCGGTCGCCGACCGCTACGACGTGCAGGTGATGATCCATACCGACACGCTCAACGAATCCGGCTTCGTCGAGGACACCATCGCGGCGTTCAAGGGCCGCACCATCCACGCCTTCCACACCGAGGGCGCCGGCGGCGGCCACGCGCCCGACATCATCAAGGTGGCCGGGCTCAAGAACGTGCTGCCGTCCTCGACCAATCCGACCCGGCCGTACACCAAAAACACCATCGACGAACATCTCGACATGCTGATGGTGTGCCACCATCTCGATCCGTCGATCGCCGAAGACCTCGCTTTCGCCGAAAGCCGCATCCGCAAGGAAACCATCGCGGCGGAAGACATCCTCCACGACATCGGCGCGCTGTCGATGATGTCGTCGGACTCGCAAGCCATGGGCCGGCTGGGCGAGGTCATCATCCGCACCTGGCAGACCGCGGACAAGATGAAGAAACAGCGCGGGCGGTTGCCACAGGAAAAAGGCGACAACGACAATTTCCGCGCCAAGCGCTACATCGCCAAATACACCATCAATCCCGCCATCGCGCATGGCGTCTCGAAGCTCATCGGCTCGGTGGAAAAGGGCAAGCTCGCCGATCTCGTCGTCTGGTCGCCGGCCTTCTTCGGCGTCAAGCCCGATTGCATCATCAAGGGCGGCACCATCGTCGCCGCGGCGATGGGCGATCCCAATGCCTCGATCCCGACCCCGCAGCCGATCCATTACCGGCCGATGTTCGGCGCCTTCGGCCGCGCCCGCACCGCGTCTTCCGTGGTGTTTTCCTCGAAGGCCGCGGTGCAAGCGGGTCTCGGCAAGAAGCTCGGCATCCAGAAAGAGCTCGTCGCCGTGGCGAACACGCGCGGCAAGATTTCCAAGAAGAGTATGATCCACAACGATGCCACGCCCGACATCGCGGTCGATCCGGAAACCTATGAAGTGCGCGCCGACGGCGAGCTCCTCACCTGCGCGCCGGCGGATACGCTGCCGATGGCGCAAAGGTATTTTCTGTTTTGATACAGTCATTCCGGGACGGGGGCGAAGCCCTCGCCCCGGAATCCATAACCCCGGCGTTCGTGAGTATGGATTCCGGGCTTGCGGGCAAGAGCCCGCGCCCCGGAATGACGCGCGCTCACCCGAAGCCCCACGACAGCACCGTCGCCAAAGCATTGCGGCGT
>JBEKZK010000251.1:0-6382 GCA_049509935.1 Xanthobacteraceae bacterium
CGATGCTCATCCGGCCACCCTCAATTGCTCTTCCTTGAGCTGGCCGTATGCGACCAGATGCGCGACATCGAGGATCAGCGCCACCGCCCCGTCGCCGAGAATGGTCGCACCCGAAAACATCGCGATATCGGCGTGCAGGCGGGACAACGATTTGATGACCGTCTGATGGTCTCCGATCACCTGATCCACGACGAGGCCGACCTTGAGATCGCCGGACGACACGACCACGATCTTCTGGAAGCGGTCCGGCGGGGTTTTCGCAGCGAACAAGTCGCGCAGGCGGAGGAAAGGCACCAGATCGCCGCGAATGTTGAGAAAGCTGCGCCCGCGCGAGCGGGCATCCTCCTCGGCCGACAGCTCGACGCATTCCTCGACCGCGCCCAGCGGCAGGACGTATCGCCCCTTCCCGACCCGGACCAGCAGGCCGTCGATGATCGCCAGGGTCAGCGGCAGCCGCAGCGTGACCCCGGTGCCCTGGCCCGGCGAGCTCGCAAGATCGATGGTTCCGCGCAACCCCTCGATGGTGCGCTTGACAACGTCCATCCCGACGCCGCGTCCGGACAGGCTGGTGATCTGCGCGGCGGTCGAAAAGCCCGGCTGGAACAGGACCTGGAACAGCTCGGCGTCGGTCAGGACCGCGCCCGGCGCCAGCAGGCCGCGTTCCTCGGCCCGGGCCCGGATGCGGTCGCGCGCCAGCCCGCGTCCGTCATCGGTGATGGTGATGAGGACTTCCATGCCGGCGTGCCGTGCCGACAGCGTCATGCGCCCGATCTCCGGCTTGCCGGCGGCGGCCCGGCCCGCCGGATCCTCCAGACCATGGTCGATGGCATTGCGGATGAGATGGACCAGCGGATCGCCGAGCTGCTCGATCACGGTCTTGTCGAGCTCGGTCTCCTCGCCCTCCATGACCAGCTCGACCTGCTTGCCGAGCTCGCGCGACAGATCGTAGACCACGCGGCGGAACCGCCCGAACAGCGAGCCGATCGGCAGCATCCGGATGCCCATGGTGGTATCGCGCAGCTCGAGCACCAGGCGCTCGACCTCCTCGGCAACCGCCTTCACCTGCTGCTCGGTGCTGTTCGCCGCGATCTGGCGCAGGCGCGACTGCACGATCACCAGCTCGCCGACGCGGTCCATCAGTTCGTCGAGCCGCTCAGCCGGCACGCGCACGCTGGCGCTGGGCTTGGCGGCAACGCCGTCCCGTCGCGTGTGCTGCTGCTCGGCGAGCGCGGAGGTGAGCTTGTCGGAGGACAGCGCCCCGGCGCCGACCAGCAGCTCTCCCAGGGGCTTCTGCTGGGCCAGGGCAGCCTGAACCACGTCGACGCCGACGTCGCCGCGGTCCGTCAGGATCTCGCCGATTCTCTGTTCCGACCCGTTCCGGTCGATCTGCTCGATCTCGAGCTTCATGCCGTCGCCGACGAACATGAACACGTCTTCGATCGTCGAGCGCGGTTGATCGGTCGAGAGCACCACATCCCAGCCGACATGGCACTCGGTCGGATCCAGCTCTTCGAGCGGCGGGATATCGTCGGTCAGCGCCACGACGGTCGCAAGACCGAGCAGACGCAACTCGTCGAGCAGCAGCAGCGGGTTGGTCCCCGTGGCCATGACGTCGTGCGGCAGCCGCAGGCGAATGCGCCAGGTGATGGTTGCGACAGCGCCATGAGCCGGCGTGGCGACGACGGCAGTCGGCGCGGGCGGCGCATCGAAGATGCGGCCCAGGGCAGCCAGGATGGCATCTCCGGTCGCCGCGTCCGCCGCCTCGGGGTGCTCGATCAGCAGCCGCATGTGGTCCTGCGCCTCGAGCGCCACCGCGATCAGCTCGCGGCTCGGCGCTACGCGGCCCTGACGGACCTGGTCGAATGCGGTTTCCACATGGTGGGTGAACGCTGCGACCGCCTCGAACCCGAACATCGAGCCCGAGCCCTTGATGGTGTGCAGAGCGCGAAACGCGGTGTCGATCAGGGCGCCGTCATCCGGCGCGTGCCCGAGATCGAGCAGCGCCGCCTCGAGCTGCGCCAGCAGATCGTGGGCTTCCTGGCGGAAAATCTCTCTGGGATCCGATGGGTTCACTGGCCCAGCACCTTCTTGGCAATGGAGACCAGTTGCTCGGCCTGGAACGGCTTGGTGATCCAGGCGGTGGCGCCGGCGGCCTTCGCCTCGGACTTCTTTGCCGCCTCGGATTCGGTGGTCAGCAGCACGATCGGCACGCCGGTATAGCTGCCGAGCTTGCGCAGCTCGCGCACCAGGGACACGCCGTCCATCCCGGGCATGTTGAGATCGGTCAGCACCATGTCGACGGTGTTGCTGCGCGCCATCGCCAGGCCCTGCGTCCCGTCCGCCGCCTCGATGACGCGGTATCCGGCACCGGACAGGGTCAGTTTGATCATCTGGCGCATGCTCGCCGAATCATCCACCGTGAGGATGGTCTTCGCCATCAGGCTGCCTCCTCGTTCAACCAGAGCGCTCGATCACCGGCCGGCTCGGCGGCACCCGCTCCGAGGATGCCGGCCTGCAGCAGCCTGTCGTAGAGGATGCCGTCCGCCGGATGGGACAGCGACACCGTCCTGCCGGCCGCAATCGCGCTTCTGCGCGCGGCGAGGACCAGCTGGATGAAGCTCAGGTCGATGGCGGTAACGAGCGTGCAGTCGATGATGACGTCGCGGTGCTGGCCCGCAGCCTCGAGCAGCCGGGCGCGGACCTCCTCGATGTTTCGCACGGTCAGGGGACCGACCAGCTCGAGGCGGCCGGCATCTGCGGGCTCCGACATCGACAGTCCTCTTTCGGGATGCGGCATCGAGGTGCCGGATCGCGGACCCCCGCCCGGCAGCGAGGCGAACCAGTGGTCCGACCAATGAATTACATCGAGGGCTTTAACCAGAGATTAGTTTGGACGTCCTGAAGGTGAACAAAAAGTACCTATGTGGAAATGCTGATCTGCGGATGAGCAATAGTACGCATGTGCCGATTGCACCATTTCTAAATCGATATTTCATAGAACAGGCAGTGGTGGCCGCCTTCGGCCGATTTCGACCGTCGAGTGGCGCCAATGTCCGATCAGCAGACCATGGTCGACTTCCTGCAGCGCTGGCTCGGCCTGTCGACCTACCAGCGCCGTGCATTGGAGGCCTTGACCGGAGAGATCAACATCGCTTCGGACTATATGGACGTCAACGTGAACGGCCTCGCCGAGCGCCTGACCAACATCTCGGAAACCTCGCGCGAGCAGGCGCTGACGGTTCACGATCTCGTCACTTCGATTCAGGCGGTGGAGCTCGACGGGCAGGCGGTGCCGCTGACCGAGGTCGCCGCCGGTCTCGGGGACACGCTGTCCGGACTGGTCCAGAATATCACCAAGCTGTGGTCCTGCGGCATATCGATGATCGACGCTCTCGACGGCGTGCAGACCGATCTGAAACTGGTCGAGGCCAGCGTCGGCCAGATCAACAGGATCAACAAGCAGACCAACCTCCTGGCGCTCAACGCCAAGATCGAGGCGGCTCGCGCCGGCGATGCCGGACGCGGCTTCGCGGTCGTCGCCGACGAGGTGCGCGAGCTGGCGAAATCCGTCAACGCGCTCTCCGGGGTCATTGCCCAGCAGATCGAGTCGATCTCCCAGGGGCTTCGCAAGAGCAACGACATCCTGCAGGAGATCGCCAGCGTCGACATGTCCGACGAAAACCTCAAGGCCAACACGCGGGTCGAGACCGTGATGCGGTGCCTGGTGGACCAGAACGCACGCTTCGCCGACGTCCTGCAGACGAACGCGACGACGTCGGACAGGATCGCCCAGGACGTCTCGGCGGCGGTGTTCGGCATGCAGTTTCACGACCTCACCCGGCAGAGGCTCGAGAACATGCGCGGGGCGATCGGCGCGCTGGGCACGGCGCTTCACGCGCTGAGCGAGGAATCGGCCGAGGCGGTACCGGCCGGCGGCACCGCGCGCGACGGCGCGCCCGAGTGGGTCGATCGCATGATCGCCAAGTTCACGCTGAGCGAAATGCGCAAGCACTTCGTCGATCATCTGCAAGTCGACGGAGGACCTGCGCACGCGCCGGACGTCGAGACTGCGGCGGGACCGAATCCGATGCCGTCCCATGGGGCGGTCGAGTTCTTCTGAGCCCCGCCACGGGTGCCAGACATCGTGCAGGACCAGAATGCCGCCGGCCGTCGCGACGTCGCCGGCGTCAGGCCGGCATTGAGGGCTTGACAGCCTCTCGTCTTGTAATTATTAATTCATCGTGAATTAATAACCTCCCTTCGACCAGATCGAGGAGAGATCGATGACCGGATGATTTGCCGGATTGCACGATTGCGGGCCGGCGGGGTCGATCATAGGCTGGGTCGGGCCCCCACCTCCCAAAAGCGGGCTTCCTGCATGGCGACCCGGAGGCGACACGTCAGGCGGCCGAGCGGGCAGGTTCGTGCATGCGCCTGCGGGGCCGAACCCGATCGCTGGCCCGCTTTTGCTTCAACAGGCCAACTGACACCACCCCTGCAGGCCGACCGCAACACCGCGGAGGAGACCCCATGACCGCAACCATCCAGGAGCAGCCTCCGATCCTCGAGATGCGCAATATCTCGAAAACATTCGTCGGCGTGCGGGTGCTCAAGAACGTGTCGCTCAGCGTCCGATCCGGCGAGGTCCACGCCCTGATGGGCGAGAACGGGGCCGGCAAGTCCACCTTGATGAAAGTCCTCTCCGGCGCCTACAAGGCCGACCCGGGCGGCGAAATCCGCGTCGCCGGCGAACCGGTCGTCATCGACGGCCCGCACGCGGCGCGGCAGCTCGGCATCTCCATCATCTATCAGGAACTGTCGCTGGCGCCGAATCTGACCGTTGCGGAGAACATCTTTCTCGGTGTCGAGCTGTCGCGCAATGGCGCCATCGATCGGCAGGCGATGAATGTCGCCTCCACGCCGATCCTCAACCGTCTCGGGGTCTCGTTCACGCCGCGCACCATGGTCGGCCAGCTGTCGATGGCCGACCGGCAGCTGGTCGAGATCGCCCGCGCCCTGCATGCCCGCTCGCGCATCCTGATCATGGACGAGCCGACGACCTCGCTGTCGTCGCGCGAGACCGACAAGCTGTTCGCCCTGATCCGAAGCCTGCGCGCCGAGGGGCTCGCCATCATCTATATCAGCCACCGCATGGGCGAGGTCTACGACCTCTCCGACCGGGTCAGCGTGCTGCGCGACGGCGGCTATGTCGGCACCCTGGAGCGCAAGGACCTCTCGGCCGAGCGCCTGGTGCAGATGATGGTCGGACGCGATCTCTCGTCCTTCTACAAGAAGGAGCACGACGCCCATCACAGCCACGGACGGGTGATCCTGTCGGTGCGCGACATGAGCGACGGCCGGAGGGTCAAGCATTGCAGCTTCGACCTCCACGAGGGCGAGGTGCTCGGCATCGCCGGCCTCGTCGGTGCCGGCCGGACCGAGTTCGCGCGCCTGATCTACGGTGCCGATCCGCGCCTGTCGGGAACCGTCGAGCTCGAAGGCAAGCCGGTCTCGATCTCGACGCCGCAGCAGGCGGTCGATGCCGGAATCGTGTACCTCACCGAGGACCGCAAGCAGTACGGCCTGTTCCTCGACATGAGCGTTCGCGAGAACATCAATCTTGGCGTGATCGGTCGCGACAGCCTGCCTGGCGGCATCCTGAACCTGAAGGCCGCGGCCAAGCGCTCCAGCGACGCCATCAAGTCCTTCGGCATCCGCGTTGCCGCCGACGTAATCAACGTCGGCGCGCTGTCAGGCGGCAACCAGCAAAAGGTGCTGCTGTCGCGCCTGATCGAAACCAATCCGCGCGTGCTGATCCTCGACGAGCCGACGCGCGGCGTCGACATCGGAGCCAAATCGGAAATCTACCGGATCATCGACCAACTGGTGAAGTCCAGGATGGGGGTGATCGTGATCTCGAGCGACCTGCCGGAAGTCGTCGGCATCTGCGATCGGGTCCTGGTGATGCGGGAGGGCGTCATCGCCGGCGAGGTCGGGGCCCCCGGAACGCCGCCGATTTCCCAGGAGAGCATCGGTGCCTTCGCAACCGGAGCGAACTGAAGATTCACGGTCGCGCATACGCGTGACTCGATCAGGCTGAAGACGTCGACCGAACGAAGACAAGAAACGAACCAACGAACCAGATGCATCGCCGGAGGAAGTCATGTCGGTATCGAATGCGCAAGGGTTGACCGCGGCCGAGGACGCCAGCGACAAGGCCGCCCAGCGCAAGCTCGCGCTGCACCAGGCATTCCAGATCCTCGGCATGCTGCCGGTGCTGCTATTGCTCTGCATCGCCTTTCATTTGCTGTCGGACTACCGCTTCTTCAGCCTGCAGAACATCTCGATCGTGATGCAGCAGGCCTCGATCAATACCGTGCTC
>JBEKZK010000252.1:0-6374 GCA_049509935.1 Xanthobacteraceae bacterium
AAACCCTGCCTGGGCGGCTGGGGCCGGCGCTCGCTCAACATCACGCCGTCCGGCAAGGTGCTGCCCTGCCATGCGGCGGAATCGATCCCGGGGCTGGAATTCTGGTCGGTGCGCGACCACTCGCTCGCCGACATCTGGATCGCGTCGCCGGCGTTCCGGGAATTCCGCGGCACCGACTGGATGCAGGAGCCGTGCGCCAGCTGTGCGCGGCGCGAGCAGGATTTTGGCGGCTGCCGCTGCCAGGCCTACGCGCTGACCGGCGACGCCCGGGCGACTGACCCGGTGTGCCACCTCTCGCCCCGCCACGC
Organism: Xanthobacteraceae bacterium; assembly: GCA_049509935.1. GTDB lineage: Bacteria > Pseudomonadota > Alphaproteobacteria > Rhizobiales > Xanthobacteraceae > AP-16. Next base: position 309 of record JBEKZK010000252.1, read on the forward strand.
CATGGTCGCCGAGCTCGCCGCCGAGCGCACAGACGCGCCGTACGTTTATCGGCGGTGAACCGCGACGCGCCTGGGCGTAGCCCGGATGACGCGCAGCGAAATCCGGGAGCGGCCGAGCCGCACGTCGGACGCCGGCCCCGCATTGCGCTGCGCTCCATGCGGGCTACAGCAGAGCCCGGCACAAACACTCACCGTCATGCCCGGCCTTGTGCAGCCTTGTGCCGGGCATCCACGTCTTGCGTGCTACAAGCAAAGACGTGGATGGCCGGGACGAGCCCGGCCATGACGAGCCCGTGCCGCGCGTCTACTCCGCCGCGACCTGCTGCGGGCCGCGCACCGCCTCGATCCTGGCGGCGCAGTATTTGAACTCCGGGATCTTTCCGAACGGGTCGAGCGCCGGGTTGGTCAACAGGTTGGCGGCCGCCTCCACGTAGGCGAACGGAATGAACACGACGCCGTCGGGCACCGCGTCGTCCTGGCGCGCCGAAAGCTCGATCGAGCCGCGGCGGGTCGACACGCGGATGCGGTCGCCCGGCGCGATGCCGAGCCGGGCGATCTCGCCGCGCGACAGGTTGGCGACCGGCCCCGGCTCCAGGGCGTCGAGCGTGCTGGCGCGCCGGGTCATCGCGCCGGTGTGCCAGTGCTCGAGCTGGCGGCCGGTGGTCAGCACCATGGGAAACTCGGCATCCGGGCGCTCGTCGGGCGGCGTGATCCGGGCCGGCACGATCTTGCCGCGGCCGTCCTGGGTGGGGAAGCGGTCGGAAAAGACCACATCGTGGCCGGGCTTGTCGGGGGCGTCGCACGGGTAGATCACCGCGCTCTCGCGGCGCAGCCGGTCCCACGAGATGTTGTCGAGCGCCGGCATCAGCGAGGCCATCTCGGCATAGATTTCGCCCGGATCGGCGTAGCTCCAGGCAAGCCCCATGCGCCGTGCGATCTCCTGGATGATCCACCAGTCGACCCTGGCGTCGGCGGGCAGCGGCAGCGCCCGGCGGCCCATCTGCACCTGGCGATTGGTGTTGGTGACGGTGCCGTCCTTCTCCGGCCAGGCCGAGGCGGGCAGCACCACATCGGCGTGAAAGGCGGTCTCGGTGAGAAACAGATCCTGCACCACCAGGTGCTCGAGATGCGCCAGCGCCGCGCGGGCGTGGTTGAGGTCGGGGTCGGACATCGCCGGGTTCTCGCCCATGATGTACATGCCCTTGATCTCGTCGGCGTGGATCGCATGCATGATCTCGACCACGGTGAGACCGCGCTTGGGATCGAGGCTCTTTCCCCAGGCCTGCTCGAAGCGGGCGCGGATGTCGGCGTTCTCGACCGAGCGGTAGTCGGGGAAGAACATCGGGATGAGGCCGGCGTCGGAGGCGCCCTGCACGTTGTTCTGGCCGCGCAGCGGGTGCAGCCCGGTGCCGGGGCGGCCGACCTGGCCGCAGATCAGCGCCAGCGCGATCAGGCAGCGCGCGTTGTCGGTGCCGTGGACGTGCTGCGAGACGCCCATGCCCCAGAAGATGATCGCCGATCGGGCGCGCGCGTAGGTGCGCGCCACCACCCGCAAGGTCTCGGCGTCGATGCCGCAGATCGGCGCCATCTCGTCCGGCGTGAAGTCGCGGATGTGCTCGGCGAACGCGGCGAATCCCGAGGTCTGCGCCTCGACGTACTGGCGGTCGTACAGGCCTTCGGTCACGATGACGTTGAGGATGGCGTTGAGCATCGCGACGTCGGCGCCGTTGCGGAACTGCAGCATGTGGGTGGCGTGGCGCTTGAGCGCCTGGCCGCGCGGATCCATGACGATGAGCTCGGCGCCGCGCTTGGCCGCCTGCTTGAAGAAGGTCGCCGCCACCGGGTGGTTCTCGGTGGGGTTGGCGCCGATCACGATGATGACGTCGGAATTCTTGCACTCGTTGAAGGTGGCGCTCACCGCCGCCGAGCCGACCGTCTCCATCAGGGCGGCGACCGACGAGGCGTGGCACAGCCGGGTGCAGTGATCGACGTTGTTGTTCTCGAAGCCGGTGCGCACCAGCTTCTGGAACAGATAGGCCTCCTCGTTGGATCCCTTGGCGGAGCCGAACCCGGCGAGCGCCTTGCGGCCATGGGTGTCGCGCAGGCGTGTCAGGCCCGATGCCGCACGGTCGAGCGCCTCCTCCCAGGTGGCGGCGCGGAAATGGGTCCACGGATTGGACGGATCGACCACGTCGTCGGCGCGCTTGGCCACGCCCTCGCGGCGGATCAGCGGCGTCGTCAGGCGCTGCGGATGATGCACGTAGTCGAAGCCGAAGCGCCCCTTCACGCACAGCCGGCTCTCGTTCGCCGGGCCGTCGCGGCCGGTGACGTAGAGCAGCTTGTCGTCGCGGATGTGATAGGTGAGCTGGCAGCCGACCCCGCAATACGGGCAGACGCTGTCGACGGCGCGGTCGGCCCAGCCGGTGCGCACGTTGTGCTGATCGACCAGCGTCGCCGGCATCAGCGCGCCGGTCGGGCACGCCTGCACGCACTCGCCGCAGGCGACGCAGGTGGAGGCGCCCATCGGGTCGTCGAAGTCGAACACGATCTTTTCGTGCGCGCCGCGGCCCGCCATGCCGATGACGTCGTTGACCTGCACCTCGCGGCAGGCGCGGACGCACAGATTGCACTGGATGCAGGCATCGAGGTTGACCGCCATCGCCGGGTGACTGCGGTCGGGCGCCGGCGCTGAACGCCGCGGGAACCGGCTGTGGTCGATGCCGACACGATCGGCCCAGCTCCAGAATTTGGAGTCCGGATCGTGGGCGGTGGCGCGCGCGGGCTGGTCGGCGATCAACAGCTCGAACACCGCCTTGCGGGCGGCGGTCGCGCGCGGCGAGCCGGTCGTCACCTTCATGCCGGCGGCCGGCTGTCTGATGCAGCTCGCCGCCAGCACCCGCTCGCCCGCGATCTCCACCATGCAGGCGCGGCAGTTGCCGTCCGGCCGATAGCCGGGCTCGGGCGAATAGCACAGATGCGGGATCTCGGTGCCGAGCCGCTGCGCGACCTGCCAGATGGTCTCGCCCGCCGCCGCCTCGACCTCGCGGCCGTCGATGGTGAATCGGAGTGTCTCAGCCATGTGCAGTGCTCATCACCAGACACCCAGGGGCTGCGTCAGATCCGCGCGGAAATATTTGAGCACCGAGGTCAGCGGATTGGGCGCCGCCTGGCCGAGGCCGCAGATCGAGGCGTCGCGCATCGTCTGCGCCAGTTCGTCGAGCACCACCTCGTTCCACGGCCCGTTCCTCATCAGCTCGACGGCTTTTTCGGTGCCGACCCGGCACGGCGTGCACTGGCCGCAGCTCTCGTCCTCGAAGAACCGCATGAGGTTGAGGGCGACCGCCTTCATGTCGTCACGGTCGGACAGAATCACCACCGCGTGCGAGCCGACGAAGCAGCCGTACTGCTCGAGGGTGCCGAAATCGAGCGGCAGGTCCGCCATCGCGGCCGGCAGGATGCCGCCCGAGGCGCCGCCTGGCAGATAGCCCTTGAAGGCGTGGCCGGGCAGCATGCCGCCGCAGAACTCGTCGATCAGCTCGCGCGCGGTGACGCCGGCGGGCGCCAGTTTCACCCCCGGCCGGGCGACGCGGCCGGAGACCGAGAAGCTGCGGAACCCTTTGCGGCCGCGCCGGCCCTGGGAGGCGAACCAGTCGGCGCCCTTCTCGACGATGTCGCGCACCCAGTACAAAGTCTCGACGTTCTGCTCCAGCGTCGGCCGCCCGAACAGCCCGACCTGCGCCACGTACGGCGGACGGTGGCGCGGCAGCCCGCGCTTGCCCTCGATCGATTCGATCATCGCCGACTCTTCGCCGCAGATGTAGGCGCCGGCGCCGCGGCGCAGGTGCAGCCGCGCATGCGGGCAAAGCCCGGCCGCCGCGATGCGCGGCAGCTCGGCCTCCAGCATCAGCCGGATCTCGGGATATTCGTCGCGCAGATAGATGTAGACGTCGGCCGCCTCGACCACCCAGGCGGCGATCAGCATGCCCTCGAGAAAGCGATGGGGATCGCGCTCCAGATAGAAGCGGTCCTTGAAGGTGCCGGGCTCGCCCTCGTCGGCGTTGACCGCCATCAGCCGCGGCGCCGGTTCGGCGCGCACCAGCGTCCATTTGCGCCCGGTGGGAAAGCCGGCGCCGCCGAGACCGCGCAGGCCGGCGGCGTCGACCGCCGCGATCGTCGCCTCGCGGGTGCGGGCGCCGGAAAGGCAGTCGGCGAGCAGCCGATAGCCCCCGGCGGCCCGATAGGCGTCGAGGTCGGCGGCCGGCCGCGCCGCATGCGGATGGACTTTCGCCGCGATCGCGGCCGCGACCTTTTGCGGCGTGGCGTCGGGCACCTGCACGTGCCCGACCGCGCACGCCGGCGCGCGATCGCAGGCGCCCATGCACGGCGCCCGCAGGATGCGTACCGTCCCGCCCTGGCCGGCGACCAGCGCGTCGAGCAGCCGCTCGGCCCCGGCCATGGCGCACGACAGGCTGTCGCACACCCGCACCGTGACCGCCGGCGGCGGCGCCGCGTCGTCCTTCACCACGTCGAAATGCGCATAGAAGGTCGCGACCTCATAGACCTCGGCGAGCGCCATCCGCATCTCCTGGGCGAGCGCCGTGAGATGTGCGGCCGCCAGGTGCCCGCAGCGATCCTGGATCAGATGCAGGTGCTCGATCAGCAGGTCGCGGCGGCGCGGCCGCTCGCCGAGCAGCGCCCGCACCTCGTCGAGCGCGCCCTGCTCGACCTGGCGGCCACGCTGGGTCCGCCGCGGCCGGCGCCGGCCATGCTCGGCCCGGGCAGCGCCGACAACACGGTGGTCTTCGATGCTGCTCATTCGTATCCTCCCGGGGACAGCAAGCCCGCGTCGGCGCGCCGGCGCAATCCCGCACATCCGATCGGACGATCGTCGGCGTCTATCGATCGCGGCGGCACTGCAACCGGGTATAGGTAGAAGATCGATGCATTGCAAAAGGTTGCGTCGGGCCGCCGGCGGCGGCGCGGGGCCATGATCGACAAGCTCGAGTTTCTCCTGGCGCTCGCCCGCGAGCAGCACTTCGGCCGCGCCGCGGAAGCCTGCGGCGTCACCCAGCCGACGCTGTCGGCCGGCGTCAAGCAGATCGAGGACACCTTCGGTGTGCTTCTCGTCATCCGCGGCTCGCGGTTCCAGGGCTTCACCCCGGAGGGCGAGCGGGTGCTCGACTGGGCGCGCCGCATCGTCGGCGACGCCCGCGCCATGCGCCAGGAGATCGATGCCCTCAAGCACGGCCTGGCGGGCCGCCTGCGCATCGCCGCGATCCCGACCGCGCTCGCCATGGTGGCGGGGATCACCACGCCGTTCCGCGCCCGCCATCCCGAGGTCCGGTTCACCATCCTGTCGCGCACCTCGATCGAGATCCTGATGCTGCTGGAGAACCTCGAGATCGACGCCGGTGTCACCTACCTGGACAACGAGCCGCTCGGCCGCGTCACCCCGGTTCCGCTGTACCGCGAGAGCTACCGCCTGATGACCTCGGCGCAGTCCCCGCTCGGCGACCGCGACACCGTGACGTGGCGCGAGGTCGCGCAGGTTCCGCTCTGCCTGCTGACGCCCGACATGCAGAACCGCCGCATCATCGAGCGCCTGCTGCGCGAGGCCGGCGGCGACCCGCAGCCGACCTTGGAATCGAACTCGATGATCGTGCTGTTTGCCCACGTGCGCACCGGCCGCTGGGCGAGCGTGATGCCGGCCAAGCTCGCCGAGACGCTGGGGCTGACCGCCACCATCCGGGCGATCCCGATCGTCGCCCCCGAGGTGGTCAACACCGTCGGGCTGGTGGTGCCGACGCGCGAGCCGATGACCCCGATGACCGCCGCCCTGGTGGCGGAGGCGCGCCGCTTCGCGGCGGCGCAGACGGAGTGACGGGGCAAGGGTGCGGGCGGGGTGCATGGGTGGCTGGTGTGTGGTGGCTGGTGTTTGGTGCTCGTCCTCGCAGCGGCCATAGCCCCTTCTCCCTGAGGGAGAAGGGGCGCGCGGCAGCGCGGGATGAGGGGTGATACCGCATGGTCAGGGCGCGGTAACCCCCTCACCCCAACCCTCTCCCCGCT
>JBEKZK010000253.1:0-6973 GCA_049509935.1 Xanthobacteraceae bacterium
AACGATCTCACCCGGCGCATGGGCTACGAGGCCGAGGCGGCGACGATCCAGGATCTCTTTCTCGCCGGCAAGCGGCAGGAGGCGGCGGCCGCGGTGCCCGACGCGCTGATCGATGAGACCTCGCTGGTCGGGCCGAAGGAGCGCATCCGCGACCGGCTGCAGGCATGGAAGGCGATCGCAGCCGGGCACGAGGTGGGTACCCTGCTGCTCGCCGGCGTGACGGTCGATTCGGCGCGCGTCGTCGCCGAGGCGGTGCTGTAGAAGCATTTCCCGCATCGGGTTGACGCACAACCTCCCCGCCGTCATGCCCGGCCTTGGGCAGCCTTGGGCCGGGCATCCACGTCTTGCGGGCACAAGCAGACGTGGATGGGCGGGACGCCCCCGGGACGACGTGCCCCGGGGCCGGCCATGACGAGCTGAGTGATCCCACGTGACCGGGACGTGCTCCCGTGCGCGCCCCCGACGGAGCATATCCCGGCCGAACAGGACCGGGCTATGCTCTTCCCGATCAAATTGCGGCCGGCGGCGAGACAATCCGCAGACAATCCGCGCGCCGGACTTGTCGTAGCGGAACACCACCGATAGCGTCACACCCTGCGATTCGGCTGCGGAGCTCTCGTCCTGATAGGCATTTTCGACCGTCTCGCCCGGCCGTTGCTGCGCGCGCTCGATCCCGAGGATGCGCACGCTCTGGCGCTCGCGGCGCTGGCCCGCGCGCCGCTGGTGCGGCCGGCGGCCGATGACGGGCGCCTGGCGGTCAAGGCCTTCGGGCTGCACTTCGCCAATCCGCTCGGCATTGCGGCGGGCTTCGACAAGAACGCGCAGGCGCCCGACGCCATCCTCCGTCTCGGCTTTGCCTTTGCCGAGGTCGGCACCGTGACGCCGCGCCCGCAGGCCGGCAATCCGCGTCCCCGCATCTTCCGCCTCGACGCCGACGCCGCGGTGATCAACCGGCTCGGCTTCAACAACGAGGGGTTCGACAAGGTGCGCGCCCGCCTGCTGGCGCGGCGCGGACGGAGCGGCATCGTCGGCGTCAACATCGGGGCCAACAAGGACGCGGCGGACCGCACCGCCGACTACGTCGCCGGCATTCTGGCGTTCGCCGAGCTGGTCGGCTTCTTCACCGTCAACGTGTCGTCACCCAACACGCCGGGGCTGCGCGACCTGCAGGGCCGCGCCGCGCTCGACCGGCTGCTCGCCCAGGTGCTGGATGCGCGCGACGGGCTCGCCGCCACCGCCGGCCGCAAGCCGGTGCTGCTCAAGATCGCGCCGGACCTCACGCTCGCCGATCTCGACGACGTGGTGGCGGTGGCGCGCGACCGCGGCATCGACGGCATGATCGTGGCCAACACCACGCTGAGCCGCCCGGCGACGCTGCGCGACCGCGACAAGGCCAAGGAGGCCGGCGGCCTGTCCGGCCGGCCGCTGTTCGCGCACTCCACGAGGATGCTCGCCGAGACCTTCGTGCGGGCCGAAGGGGCGTTCCCGCTGATCGGCGCCGGCGGCGTCGATTCGGGCGCCGCCGCGTTCGCCAAGATCAAGGCCGGCGCCACCCTGGTCCAGCTCTACACCGGCCTCGTCTTTCGCGGCGTCGGCCTGATCGGCGCGATCAAGACGGATCTGCTCGACCTGCTGCGCCTCGGGCGCCACGAGCGCCTCGCCGACGCCGTCGGCCGCGACGCGGCCGCGCGGACGGCGGAGAAGTGGCCGTAGCCGTTGCCCATCCGATCGGTTGACGCACAACCTCCCCGCCGTCATGCCGGGCCTTGTGCTGGACAAGCCCGGCCATGACGCGCTTGAGTGATTCCAAAAAGAGCAGGCCCGTAGCCCGGATGGAGCGAAGCGAAATCCGGGGAGCCGCGGTTCCCCAAGGCGAGGCCGTTCCCGGATTGCGCTGCGCTCCATCCGGGCTACAAGCGATCGCTACAGGCTATCGCACGTCGTCCTTGTGATTGTGCAGGAAGCGGGCGATCTGTCCCCGCAGCGTCGTGGTGTCGAGCATCTCGCCCATGGCGCCGGCGCTGTCGAACAGCTCGCGCTGCAGCTTTTTCGGGATCGTGCTCCACTGCATGATGACCGCAGCTCCGAGATACCGCAGGATCTGCTCCTCGTCCGGCGGAAGCGCGGCCGGATCCCCGTTCTGATCGAGTTGCGGCGCGTGCAGGGTCTTGTCGAAATTGCCCGCCAGCCATTCCTCGTTGATGGCGAGCGAGGTGAAGCTCTGCTCCAGCTTGCGGTGCTCGCGCGACTCCTCGGGGATGCTGGCCGTTCTCGCCAGCTCGGCGAATTCGGCCGCCCTGGCACGATATTGATCGGATGCGGACATCGACGGATCTCCTGGTCGACCGAGAGCCCGGTCTCGGCGAATGCTGTTTGCTCGGTGATGACGATGCGCCTCTCATGAGGAGGCCATGCGGCGAGAAGGGCAAAAGGTCCCACGATCGGCGGCCTTGCGTCGGAGCGTGGCGCGTCCAAGTGGGAATGTTCGCTATCGTTCCTCGCGCGCCATCATGTTGCGGCGCAGAATTGCGATCCCGTCCACCTCTCGCGCAAGACAACGCCGCCGGCGCCCGATGGTTCCACCGGCTCGAGCCGCGGTGCCAACGACGTCCCGCCATGTCCGGAAATGTATCCGGCTCCGCACTCGAGCGGGACGCAGCGTTCGCCATCGGCGCGGAAGCCGCCAGCGCACTCGAGCGGACAGACGCGCGAGGTCCGGTCGCGCAGGAGCTCCAGCGCATCGATGCTCGCGCGGCTCGGGTCGAGCCTGGTTCCGGCGTGCTCGTTGAATCCTCGCCAGGATCAAGGCCGCGAACTTGTCCGGCTCCATACCGATCAAGTTAAGGATCTGGTTGACCTGCTTCGCCTCGTGCGCCGCCATAGGTTGTAAGGCGCATTTGGCCGCGCCGCCGTGCGCGGATTGCCGAGCCGTGGCCGGGTCAGCGCCGGTACGCGCGGCCGAGCTTGCCGTAGTGGCCATTATATTCCGCGGAGAGCCGGCTCGTGGCCTTGCACGGTTTCATCAAGAAGACGCAGAAAACCCCGGACGCCGAGCTCGAGCTGGCGCGCAAGCGCAAGCGGGAATTCAAATGAAAGGAGTGGCATCATGAGCACGAAGACACCCCGGAGCACTGAGGATCTCACGACCCTCGATGCGTTCCTCGAAGGAGAGGGCACCCGCGACGCCTTTCAGGCCGTCGCAATCAAGGAGGTGCTGGCGTGGCAGATCATCGAGGCGATGAAGGCGCAGGGGCTTTCGCGCAAGCGCCTTGCCGAGCGCATGGGCACGAGCCGAAGCCAGGTCAGCCGCCTGCTCGATCCGAAGGACGGCAACGTGACTCTTGCCACGCTGCAACGCGCGGCCGCCCTGCTCGGCCGCAAGGTCAGGCTCGATTTGGTGTGACCCGAGCAAGAGGCGATGCTTGCGGCTCCAACAAAAGCGCAGAGCAGCCACCTTCGGCGAGCAGGAACGATGAGGGGAATACAGCGAGTATCGCACCGCCCGGCTTGTCATCCAGGCCTGGGACGAACTCGCCGCAAAGGGCAAGGTGGCCCGAGATATCTTGACCGTTCAGCCGCCGGCAGCGTCCGCCATGGCTGACGTCCGCATGCAGCGCGTCCGCGACCCTGTTCACGGGCACATCGTCTTGTCGATCGGACTGCTGCGCTCGGGGGAGGCGTCGCGCAGGATGGTGCCGAACACCCCCTTGACGCGATCGGCGACGTGGACGCGACTCTCGCCCAGCGGCATCGGAGCGAAGAACTCGCCTTCGAACCGCTTGTGCTTGTCGTAATGATCGTATTCCGCCTCGGACTGGCCGTGACGCACAAGGTAGATGCGGATCGGTGAAGACGGCATGGGCGAGGCCTTTCGCCGGACCGGGCGCCGGAGGTTCAGCTCCGCTCGCTCGGCGTGCGCATCAGGCGCACGATGAACCAGATCGGCACCACCAGGATGGCGCCGAGCAGGAAATAGCGCCACGCCCAGGTCACCGCGTCCCAGCCCATGTTCCACACGTGGATGACCAGCCGCTCGATGCTCGGGATGATGTTGGACGGGTCGAACCCGAGCGCCGCCATCACCACGCCGACCAGGATCGACAGCAGGATCAGCCGCACGATGACGGTGAGCGGCGGCCCGCCGAAGAAGCGGTGGATGATGTCGGCCATGATGGCTCCTCTGGGGTGATCCGATTCTGGCGCAGTCTACCATGGAGGGACGCTCACGCGATCAGGCGGCCCCGCCGCGCCGTCCGCTGGCCGGTTGCCCCGTCCCCCTCGCCGGCGTCGTGTCGATCGGCCGCGCGGGGCGACGGTCCCGTTCAACGCCGTCGCCCGCGTGAACGCCTGATCTCGCGGGCAGATTCCGCTTTCCCCGACGCTTGACGGTGATACGATGCAGCCTGTGGTTTTGCTGAGCACGCGGCGGAGCCTGCCCTGTCCGCAGTCACGTCCTCGCCCGACCGGGAGGAACCGTTATGGACGACCGCAGCTTCACCATCGAGTTCGGCGACGTGCCCCTGGCGGATGCCGTCGAGATGGCCGGCGAACTCGGCAGGATCCTTCTCGACACCGGGCCGGATGTCTCGGTCGCCCGGCGGCGGAGCGACCCCAATACCCAGGACCCCGGCAGCATCCTGGCGGTGGTCCTCGCCGCTCCGGCGGTGGTGGCGGTGGCCCGCGGCATTGCCGATTACATCCGGCTCCGGCGCAAGGCGCGGATCACCATCAAGTGCAACGGCCAGCAGGTGGTCGTCAGCAACGTCTCGGCGGCCGACGCCGTGGAGATCGCCCGCCTGATCACGGACAAATGTTGACCGGGAGATGGCGGGGACGGCCGGATCGAAACCTGACATCCAAGGGCCATCGCCCGAGAGGACGGTCGTCATCCTCACCGGGGCGTCGGAGTGGCCGGACACCGGCCTGACGGCGAGCGAGGCCTTCCTGCGATCGTGCGAGGATTTCAAGGCCTATTTCCTGACCGGGTTCGGCCTCCCCCAGCGCAACCTCCTCGACCTGTTCGACGCCAACGACACCAGCGAGCAGATGCTGACCCGGGTCATGGGGTTCATCGAGCGGGCGAAGAAGCAACGGGTCTCGGATCTCGTGTTCTATTACGTCGGCCACGGCGTGATCACCGATACGACCCGCGAGTTCTATCTTCCGATCCGCGCCACGAACCCGCATATCGAGGTCGCGAGCAGCCTCGGCATGACGGCGCTCGCCGCGATGCTGGGAGAGAAGGGGCGCTTCCTGCGCCAGTTCGTTGTCCTCGACTGCTGCTTCTCGGCCGCCGCCTGGCGCTCGTTCCAGAGCTCGCCGGCCGGCGTCGCGGCCGAGAAGGTGATGGACAACCTGCCGCCGAAAGGCGTCACCCTGCTGTGCTCCTCCGGTCCGCGCGATCCGTCCCGTATCCCGCCCGGGGGCACACGGACCATGTTTACCGAGGCGATGCTCGAAGCCCTGAGCACGGGCAGCCCCGCCGGCCCGGACCGGCTCTCCTTCGCCGACGTGAAACATCTCGCCGAAAACCTGATCCAGACGAAATGGCCGGAGCAGGCGGTGCGCCCGGAGATCCATTCGCCCAAAGCACGGCACGGCGACCTCAGAGACGTGCCGTTCTTCCCCAATGCGGCGCTGTTGCAGCGCGCGCCCCATCGCGGCCGGCAGTCCGCTGCAGCGACCCCGGAAGCGCGGCTGCACGATGCCGCATCGGCCGTTGCGCAGGCTCTGCTCCGGCCGGCCGGCGGACCGGACCGGGCGGTGCGGACGCGGACGGTCCCCGAGGATGCCGGCGTCATCGACATCTACGTGCTGTGCCTGCATCGCACGGACGTGCTCGAGATCCTCAACGGTCTCATTCGCGTGATCCAGGACGATGATCCGTTTGCTGCCGGGATCTTCGCGCGCGCCAAATACGAGCTCGTCGGGGTTCTCGCGGACGGATCGAGGACGCCGCTCACCGAGGGTGCGCGAACGAGCGCGAGCCAGCAGGGCAGGCGCACGCGCTACGGCACAATGGACGCCGCGCCGGGCATCGCCGCGCCGGTCGGCCTTGTGGCTCGTCTGCAGCTCGCCGGCTCCCCGGACGGCGTGTCGCTCGAAGCCCGCATTCACATCCGGACCGTCCTCGACGACTTGCTGCTCGAGGTCGACCGCGAGCTGCGCGATGCCGCCGCGGCCGACGACCGCGTGGCGCGGATGTTTGCCCAGGCGGAAGTATTTCTTGGCCCGTTGCGCCAGCTCCTGTCGGGCTGTGCCGGCTATGTCGAGGCGATCCGCAAGGAGATCCACGATGCCGCGGCGGGCGAGCTCGAGGAGGGCAGGCCTTCGCCTTCGATGCTCTCTCCCGGATCCTGCGGATGCGGGACGAGGCCGAGAACGCCGGTGCGGCCCCCGGGGCGAGCACGCGGCTTCTGGCAATCGCCGAACGGCTCAAGCAGATCCATGAGCGCGAATCGGCCGCGAACGGCTATCTCGCGCTCGCCCACCGCGGGTGCGCCGCCTATCGCTACAGCCTGCGCATGGAGGAAGCGCTGAGCCGCGTCGGCACCGGGGTCCGCGAGCAGCTGGCCATGGCGGTCTCGATCTACGAGGAGCTCGCAGGCCCGTTCGATCGCAATGCAGCCGTCCGCTATCGCCTCGGCTGGGTGCTCGGCAAGCTCGGGAACCCGGCGGCCGCCATCGACAGGTACCGGGAGGCCCAACGGCTGATCAAGGAAGCCGACAGGCAGACGGCCGCCGCCAGGGCGAAGGCGATGAACACCGACGAGCTGGGCCTGATGTCCCGTCGCCTGCCCCGCCTCATCGGCTTTCAGCACTGGAAGATCTCGCGGGAGCGCGAACGTGAGAATGATCCCGCCCAGCAGCTCGAGGCGCTCGCGGCCGCCTATCGCGACACCGAGCCCGCGCTTTCGGTGGCCGATCCGAAGGAGATGCTGACCCGCCACAACAACATGCTGTACTACGTCGT
>JBEKZK010000254.1:0-6335 GCA_049509935.1 Xanthobacteraceae bacterium
CTCTTCTCCTCGAGCAGCGGCAACAGCGTCTCGACCGTCGCGCGGAGGTCACCCACCACTCCGACATCGACCGGTGCACGGCGACCGATCTGTTCGGGCCGCAGGTCCACCTGGGCGATGCGTACCCCCGCGCCGTGAGGATAGAACTGGCGATAGGGAAAATCGGTGCCGAGCATCAGGAGCACGTCGCAATCGAGCATGGCGTAGTAGCCCGACGAGAAGCCGATCAGCCCGGTCATGCCGACGTCGAACGGGTTGTCCCACTCGACATGCTCCTTGCCACGAAACGCGTGCACGATGGGAGCCTTCAGGCGATCGGCCAATGCGAGGACCTGGTCATGCGCGCCCTGGCATCCCGAGCCGCACAGCATGGTCACGCGGCCATCGCCGTTGAGGAGCGCGGCGAGGCGGTCGAGATCGGCGCGTGCCGGCATCGCCACCGCGCGGCCGGGCAGCAGGCCTTCGGCTTTCGGCAGCGGCGCGGCAGCGGCGGGCAAAAGCGCCACGTCGCCGGGAATCACCACGACCGAGACGCCGCGATTGCCCACTGCCTGGCGGATCGCGATCTCGAGGGTGCGAGGCATCTGGTTGGCGCCCGAGACCAGCTCGCAATAATGGCTGCACTCCTTGAACAGGGTCTCGGGATGGGTCTCCTGGAAATATCCGGCGCCGATCTCGGCCGACGGGACCTGCGCCGCGATGGCAAGCACCGGCACACGCGAGCGGTGGCAGTCGAACAGGCCGTTGATCAGATGCAGGTTTCCCGGCCCGCAGCTGCCGGCGCAGACCGCCAGCTCGCCGGTCAAATGCGCCTCGGCGCCAGCCGCGAACGCCGCAACCTCCTCGTGGCGGACATGCACCCATTCGATCTTGCCTTGGCGGCGGAGCGAGTCCGTCAGCCCGTTCAGGCTGTCGCCGACGATGCCGTAGATTCGCTTGACGCCGGCCACCGCAAGGGTCTCGGCGAATTGATCCGCAACGGTCTTCATGATGTCACTCCCTCTTCAAGCTCACCCATCGCGCTCTTCCGACGCACCGGAGCTTTGCAAGCGGAGCCGAAACCGACGACATCGGACTCATGTTCGCCAGGAGGAATGAGGTCACCGGGAGTGACGCCGTCACAAGCGCCGATGAACGCCTATGTGGTCGGCGCGGCCGCGACGGGATTGCACTCGCGCGCCATGACGCTTCTTTCGATTGCTCGGTCGCCGTCGGAAGCATCGCCACCGTTACCGGGAAGAGCGTCGCAGGTCGATCGGACCGATGGAGAGTTCGGCTAATTCAATTGGTTGACGACGCGATACCTTGGTATAGGGGGCCGGATCGACTGCGACATGACGAGGTTGGTTGGCACCCGCGCTGCGTTTCATTGTGGGGCCGTCAATGTCGAAAAAACCCTCCGACCGGCGCGATTCGAAAAGGCGGAAGGCTACATCAGCATATCGGCATTCGTTCCGATTGCCGCCTTCGAGCACACTGACCCCGCCTTCATCGCGTACGTCGACTTTGCTCGGACGACTACACGACCATCGGTGACGGATATCTCTTCCGCTTCTATGGCCAGAAGTGGCTGTCGGTGACATGATCCGGAGCAAATGAGAGGCACCTGAAGCAGCGCTACCCCCATGCTCAGCCCGCGAGCCAGCGCCCGATCCGTTCCACCGCCTCGCGCATGTCGGCATGCGAGCCCGCATAGCAGAAGCGGATGAAGCGATGGCCGTCGACGGGGTCAAAATCGATCCCCGGCGTCGCCGCCACGCCGGCCTCGGCGAGCATTCGCTGGGCGAAATCGAGGCTGTCGAGGGAGAAGCGCGACACGTCGGCATAGAGGTAGAATGCGCCGTCCACCGGCAGGAATTTGTCCAGCCCGGCCCTGGGCAGGCTCTCGATCAGCATGCGTCGGTTGTCCTCATAGCCGCGCTTGACGGCCTCCATCTCGTCGCGGCCGTCGAACGCGCCGACCGCGGCGAGCTGCGACAGGGTGGGGGCGGAGATCGCGAGATTCTGCTGCAACCGCTCGACCGGCCGCACCAGGGCCTCGGGCACCACCATCCAGCCGATCCGCCATCCGGTCATGCAGAAGTACTTCGAGAACGAGTTGATCACCACCGACTGATCCGACAGGCGCACCGCGGTCTCCGCCGGGAAGGCGTAGTCGAGGCCATGGTAGATCTCGTCGGAGATGAACCGGATGCCCTCGGCATCGCAGGCCCGGATCAACCCGGCGAGCGCCGCGGCGCTCAGCATGGTCCCGGTCGGATTGGCCGGGCTCGCAACCAGCGCTGCCGCGAGCGGCGCCGCACGATGGGCCGCCAGCAGCGCGTCTGCAGTCACCGCCCACCCGGTTTCCGCCGATATCCGGATCGGCACCGGCTCGCACCCGAGCGCCGTGAGAATGTGCCGATAGGGCGGATAGCCCGGAGAAGCGATCGCAACCCGGTCGCCCGGCTCCAACAACGCCAGGAAGGCCAGGCTGAACGCCGCCGACGAGCCGGTCGTGACCACGACGCGGCCGGGATCGAGCGTCACGCCATGGCGTTCCGCATAGTAAGCGGCAATGCGCACCCGCAGCTGCGGGATGCCGAGCGCCTCGGTGTATCCGATCCGCCCGCTGTCCAGAGCGGCACGGGCGGCCGCGATCGCCGTCGCGGGCGCCGGCGCCGCCGGCTGGCCGACCTCCATGTGAACGACGCGGCCACCTGCCGCCTCGCGGCGGGCCGCGGCCGCCATGACGTCCATCACGATGAACGGCGGCACGTTGCTGCGCGACGAGGGCGTGAGCGCCCGCCTGACGGCGTCCTGCATGCGGCGACCTCTCGGAGCCCGGAGCGCGCCGCCGCGACGGACATGGCCTCTGCCGGCCTGACCCACTCGTGATCGCGGTTCTCGTTGACCGCGGAGGGTCGCGTCCGTAGTTTGCGGCGGAATCGGCTCGAAGCTGGGTTTCAATGCGCCAAGCTCGAAGATTTAACAGCCTGCGGACCGGCGCGCCAGCATCGCGGGCGCTCGCGCTGGTGACCGCGCTCGCCGTGGCCACGGCGGCCGGCCCGGCCTGCTCCCAGGGCGGCGGCCGGGGGCTTCCGGTCATCCGCGATTCGGAAACCGAGCAGCTGTTGCGCGAATATACCGCCCCGATCCTGCGCGTCGCCGGGCAGAGCCAGCAGAATGTCCGCATCGTCATCATCAACGACCGGGCGTTCAACGCCTTCGTGGCCGACGGTCACCGCATTTTCGTCAATGTGGGCGCGCTGATGGAATCGCGGACGCCGAACCAGATCATCGGCATCTTCGCCCACGAGACCGGCCACATCGCCGGCGGTCACTTGGCGCGCCTGCGAGAGCAGCTCGCCAGCGCCCAGACGTCGTCGATCATCGCCATGCTGCTCGGCGTGGGCGCCATGGCGGCCGGCGCCCGCAGCGGCGGCGCCGGGGCGGAGAATGCAAGCCAGATCGGGCTTGCCACCATGCTGGGGCCCCAGAGCATGATCCAGCACACCCTGCTCTCCTATGTGCGCGCCCAGGAGGAGCAGGCGGACAGAGCCGGCGTCAAGTTCCTCAACGCCACCGGCCAATCCGCCAAGGGCATGTACGACACGTTCAAGCGTTTCGCCGATGAGGTCTTGGTCAGCGCGCAATATATCGACCCCTACCTGCAGAGCCATCCGATGCCGAAGGAGCGGCTGGCCGCGCTGGAGGAGCTGGTCAAGGGCAGCCCCTACTGGGACCGGAAGGACCCTCCCGAGCTGCAGCTGCGGCACGACCTGATGCGGGCGAAGCTGTCGGGATTCATCGAGCGGCCCGAGACCGTGCGCCGGCGCTATCCGACGAGCGACACCAGCCTGCCGGCACGCTATGCGCGCGCCATCGTCGCCTATCGGCACGCCGATCTGCGCGACGCGGTCGCGCTGATCGACGGGCTCATTGCGGCGCAGCCGGACAACGCCTTCTTCCATGAGCTCAAAGGCCAGGCGCTGCTGGAAAACGGTCGCGCCGCCGAGGCGGTCGGGCCGTTGCGCCGCGCCGCGTCCCTCGCCCCGGACGCGATCCTGATCCGCGTGATGCTGGCCCAGGCGCTGGTTGCCGTCGATGACGCCAAGGCGGCCGACGAGGCGATACCGCTCCTGCGCACCGCCATGACCCGCGAGCCCGACATGCCCGATGCCTACAGTCAGCTCGCCATGGCGTACGGCCGCAAGGGCGAATACGCCGAGGCCGATCTCGCGGCCGCGCAGGCGGCGTTCGCCCGCGGCGACGTCAAGACCGCCAAGGAGCTCGCGGCCCGCGCCAAGACCCGTTTTCCCACCGGGTCGCCGGGCTGGGTCAAGGCCGACGATATCGTCACGCTGAAGATGCCGGCAACGCACTGAACCCGACGAAGCGTTGGAGCCGCAACGCCAGCTCGAACATAAGGATATCTTTGATGACATTGGTCCGCACGTTAGCCGCCGCCGCATTCGTCGTCGCTGCCGCGGCACCGCTCCATGCGCAGGGGTTCTCCGAAGGCCAGCGTGGCGAGATCGAGAATATCATCAAGGAGTATCTGGTCGGCCATCCCGAGGTGCTGCAGGACGCCCTGGCCGAGATGGAAAAGCGCCAGGCGGCCGCCGAAACCGAAAAGCACAAGACCGCCGTCAAGGACTACAGCCAGGCCTTGTTCGATTCCTCGCGCCAAGTCACCCTTGGCAATCCGCAGGGCGACGTCACCATGGTGGAGTTCTTCGACTACAACTGCGGCTACTGCAAGCGCGCGCTCGCCGACATGCTCGATCTGATCAAGAATGATCCGAAGCTCAAGGTCGTGCTCAAGGAATTTCCGGTGCTCGGCGCCGGCTCGGTCGAGGCCGCGCAGGTCGCGGTGGCGGTGCGCATGCAGGACAAGACCGGCAAGAAGTACCTGGATTTCCATCAGAAGCTATTGGGGGGCCGGGGCCAGGCGGACCGCGCCCGCGCGCTTGCGGTGGCCAAGGAGGTCGGTATCGACATGGCGCGGCTGGAAAAAGACCTGGCGGGCGACGAGATCAAGGCGACGATCGACGAGAGCATGAAGCTCGCCGAGGCGCTGGGGCTCAACGGCACGCCGAGCTACGTGGTC
The DNA here is from genome assembly GCA_049509935.1 of Xanthobacteraceae bacterium. Classification (GTDB taxonomy): domain Bacteria; phylum Pseudomonadota; class Alphaproteobacteria; order Rhizobiales; family Xanthobacteraceae; genus AP-16. Next base: position 5,093 of record JBEKZK010000254.1, read on the forward strand.
GGCACCGACGTGGTGGTCGGCGCCGTCGGGCTGGCGGCACTCAAGGAAAAGGTCGAAACCGCGAGGCATTGACCCTCGTGGCGGCTCGACCGGCCGGGCCGCATCCGCCGGCGCTTCGTCGGATCGTGCCCGGTGACGGTCCGGCCCGATGGCCTTCCCCTGCCCGCCCCGGCCCCCTATAAGGCCCGAGCGAAGCGGCGGTCCGGTGCTGCGAGTCCGGCCGCGATGACGACGTATCGGGTCATTCGGGCGCGTCATGACGGCAACCATCCACGTCCTCAATGGTCCTAACCTGAACCTGCTCGGCACCCGCCAACCCGAGACCTACGGCCGCGCCACCCTCGCCGACGTCGAACGGCTGTGCCGGGAAACCGCCGCTCGCGTCGCCCTGACGGTGGACTTCCGGCAATCGAACCACGAGGGCGAGATCATCGACGCGATCCACGAGGCCGGACGCACCGGGTCGCGCGGCCTGGTGATCAATCCGGCGGGCTACAGCCACACGTCGGTGGCGATCCTCGATGCCATCCTCGGCGTGGCGATCCCGACCATCGAGGTTCACATCTCCAACATCCACACGCGTGAGGACTTTCGTCACCATTCATACGTCTCGCGCGGAGCGAAGGCGGTGATCTGCGGCTTCGGGATCGACGGCTATCGCCTCGCCATCGAGGGATTGGCCGCGATGGTCGGCGCCAAGGCGAACAGCTGATTGGTACCGATTTGGCAGCAGACGGCCAGCAACCGCGGAGGACGGCGATGTCGGATGCCAAGATCGCGATCGACCACGAGCTGATCCGCGACCTCGCAGGCCTTCTGGACGAGACCGGTCTCGGCGAGATCGAGATCGAGCAGCACGGCATGCGCATCCGCGTGGCGCGGGGCGCGGTGGCCGCAAGCTTCAATTCGGGCACGTTCCCGGCGGCAGCCTCGCAGATCCTGCCGACGACGGCGATCGAGCCGCGCGCCGCGGAAGCCGCGATCGATCTGACCAAGCATCCCGGCGTGGTGATCTCGCCCATGGTGGGCACCGCCTATCGGGCCGGCGAGCCGGGCGGCAAGCCGTACGTCGACATCGGAACGGCGGTCAAGGTCGGAGACAACCTGCTGATCATCGAAGCCATGAAGACGATGAACCAGATCCCGGCGCCGCGTGCCGGGACCGTCACCCAGATTCTGTTCGATGACGGTCAGCCGGTCGAATACGGCGAACCGCTGATCATCATCGAATGAAACCGCGATT
>JBEKZK010000255.1:0-6322 GCA_049509935.1 Xanthobacteraceae bacterium
TGCCGACCTACCTGGGCGTGCTCGGCATGCCCGGCATGACCGCTTTTTTCGGCCTGCTCGACGTCGGCGCGCTGAAGACCTCGGAGACCGTGGTGGTGTCGGCCGCCGCCGGAGCGGTCGGCAGCGTGGTCGGCCAGATCGCCCGGATCAAGGGATGCCGCGCGGTCGGCATCGCGGGCGGCGCCGACAAGTGTGCCCACGTGGTCGATGAGCTCGGCTTCGATGCGGCGGTCGACTACAAGTCGCAGGACGTGCGCAAGGCGTTGCGCCAGCACTGCCCCCAGGGGATCGACGTCTACTTCGACAATGTCGGCGGCGACATTCTCGACGCCTGCCTCGCCAACCTGGCGCGCAAGGCGCGGGTGGTGATCTGCGGCGCCATCTCGCAATACAACAATACGACGGCGGTGAAGGGGCCGAGCAACTATCTGTCGCTCCTGGTCAACCGCGCCCGCATGGAGGGCTTCGTCGTGTTCGACTATGCCGATCGCTACGCCCATGCCGCCGGCGAGATGGCGGGCTGGATGGCGCAGGGCAGGCTCAAGTCACGGGAGGACATCGTGGCCGGTCTCGACACGTTTCCGGAGACGCTGCTCAAGCTGTTCAAGGGCGAGAACCTGGGCAAGCTCGTGCTCAAGGTCGCGGACGAGTAGCACCGATGGATCGCAAGGTCGCGGTGGTGATCGGGGCCGGCGACGCGCTGGGCGGCGCGATCGCCAAGCGGTTCGCCCGGGAGGATCTCCTGGTGTGCGTGGTGCGGCGCAACGGCGACAAGCTGGCGCCGCTGGTCGAGGAGATCCGCGGGGCGGGCGGTGCGGCCGAGCCGTTCGGCGTCGATGCCCGCAAGGAGGACCAGATGGTCGACCTCCTGGCGCGCATCGAGCGCGACCACGGAGCAATCGAGGTCGCGGTGTTCAACATCGGCGCCAACGTGTCGTTCGGCATTCTCGAGACCACCGCCCGGGTCTACTTCAAGGTCTGGGAGATGGCTTGCTTCGCGGGCTTCCTTCTCGGGCGCGAAGCCGCCCGCCACATGCTGCCCCGCGGCCGCGGCACCATCCTGTTCACCGGCGCCACCGCCAGCCTGCGCGGGCGGGCGAATTTCTCCGCCTTCACCGGCGCCAAGAATGCGCTGCGGGCGCTCGCCCAGAGCATCGCCAAGGAGCTGGGGCCCAAGGGCATCCACGTGGCCCACGTGGTGATCGACGGCGCCATCGATACCGCCTTCATCCGCGACAATTTCCCCGAGCGCTACGCCCTGAAAACCCATGACGGGATCCTCAACCCCGAGCACATCGCCGAGAACTACGTCCTGCTTCATCGCCAGCCGCGCGATGCCTGGACGTTCGAGCTCGACCTGCGCCCGTGGACCGAAGGCTGGTGAGCGGGCAATCGTAGCCATGATCAAATCCGGGAGCGGCGGTGACGCTGCTCCGGCATTCCGCCATGGCCCGTCGCCGACGGGCGTAAGCGCCCTAACGGCTTCATGCGGGCTACCAGTCGCGACGCTACAGCTTCACGTGCCGCAGCCGCAGCGCATTGCCGACGACGCTGACCGAGGACAGCGCCATGGCGGCGGCCCCGATGATCGGCGACAGCAGGATCCCGAACATCGGGTAGAGCACGCCGGCCGCGATCGGCACGCCGGCCGCGTTGTATATGAAGGCGAACAGCAGGTTCTGCCGGATGTTGCTCATGGTGGCCGCCGACAGCCGGCGCGCCCGCACGATGCCCATCAGGTCGCCCTTGAGCAGGGTCACGCCCGCGCTCTCGATCGCCACGTCCGTCCCGGTCCCCATTGCAATGCCGACCTCGGCCGCGGCCAGCGCCGGCGCATCGTTGACGCCGTCGCCGGCCATCGCCACCACGCGGCCTTCCCGGCGCAGTCTCTCGACCACGGCGCTCTTCTGGTCGGGCAGAACCTCGGCCTCGACCTCGGTGATGCCGAGACGGCGCGCCACCGCCTGCGCCGTTGTCCGGTTGTCGCCGGTGAGCATGACCACGCGCACGCCCGCGGCGGTGAGCTCGTGGAGCGCCTGCGCGGTTGTCGTCTTCACCGGATCCGCGACCGCGATGACGCCTGCGGCCTTGCCGTCCACCGCGACATGGATTGCGGTCGCGCCGTCCTGACGCAGCCGTTCCGCCGCAGCGTCGAGCGGGGCCAGCGAAATGCCCGCCTCGGCGAGAAATCGGGCGTTGCCGAGAACGACCTTCCGGCCGCCCACTGTCCCGACGGCGCCCTTGCCGGTCGGGGAATCGAAATCCGTCACGGCATCGAGCGCGACCCCGCGCTCGGCGGCCGCCGCCACGATCGCCCGCGCCAGCGGATGCTCGCTCGCCCGTTCGATGCTCGCGGCCAGGCGGAGCACGTCGGTCTCGCTCAGGCCCGGCGCCGGGACGACGGCCACGACCCTCGGCTTGCCCTCGGTGAGCGTCCCGGTCTTGTCGACCACCAGGGTGTCGACCCGCTCCAGGCGCTCCAGCGCCTCGGCGTTCTTGATCAGCACTCCGGCCCGGGCGCCGCGGCCGACGCCGACCATGATCGACATCGGGGTCGCCAGCCCGAGCGCGCACGGGCAGGCGATGATCAGCACCGTCACGGCGGCAACGAGCCCATAGGCGAGCCTCGGCTCGGGCCCGAAGATCGCCCAGGCCGCAAAGGCCAGGAGCGCCACCGCGATGACCGTCGGCACGAACCACCCGGCGACCCGGTCCGCGAGGCGCTGGATCGGCGCGCGCGAGCGCTGGGCGGCCGCCACCATCTGGACGATCCGCGCCAGCATGGTATCGCGGCCGACCTTCTCGGCCCGCATCACCAAGGCGCCCGTCTGATTGAGCGTTCCGGCGACGACTTTTGCGCCGGCCTCCTTGGTGACCGGCATGGACTCCCCGGTCACCAGGGATTCGTCGAGCGAAGACCGGCCCTCGATCACCATGCCGTCGACCGCGACCTTTTCTCCCGGGCGCACCCGCAGCCGGTCGCCGACCGCGATCAGGTCGAGCGCGACCTCCTCGTCGCTGCCGTCGTCCCTCAGGCGCCGCGCCGTCCTCGGCGCAAGGTCGAGCAGCGCCCGGATCGCTCCGGAGGTCTGCTCGCGGGCGCGCAGCTCGAGGACCTGGCCGAGCAGGACCAGCACCGTGATGACGGCGGCGGCCTCGAAGTAGACCGCCACGGCGCCGTCGTGGCCGCGAAACGCCGGCGGAAACAGTCCCGGCGCCACCGTTGCCACCACGCTGTAGGTCCAGGCAACGCCGGTGCCCATCGCGATCAGGGTGAACATGTTGAGATTGCCGCTTGCCACCGACCGCCAGCCGCGCACGAAAAATGGCCAGCCGGCCCACAACACGACCGGCGTGGCGATCACCAGCTGGATCCGGTTGGACAGCGCCTGGCCGATCAGCGTGTGCAGGTTGGCGAGATGCCCGCCCATTTCCAGCACGATCACCGGCACGGCCAGGACCGTGCCGATCCACAGCCGCCGCGTCATGTCGGTGAGCTCGGGGTTCGGCCCGGCCTCGGCGGTGGCAATCTCGGGCTCCAGCGCCATTCCGCAGATCGGACAGCTGCCCGGGCTGGGCTGCCGGATCTCGGGATGCATCGGACAGGTGTAGATGGCGCCCTCCGGCGCCGCGGCCGCCGCCGCCCCGCCGCCGTCGGCGTGAAGATACGCTTGCGGGTCGGCCGCAAACTTAGCGCGGCATCCGGCGCAGCAGAAATAATAGGTGCGCCCCGCGAAGGCCTCGCGGTGCGCGGTCGCGTGCGGATCAACGGTCATGCCGCAGACCGGGTCGCGCACCCCTTCGCCGGCGCCCGGATGTCCGTGATGTCCGCCGTGGACTTGCCCGCCGCCAGCTGCCGGCATGCTCCGCGTCGCGGCATCCGGCTGGTGCAGGGAATGCGGGTGCGCGGCCCGCAGCGGCTCCGACATGGTCACTGGCCCTCGGTTTCCGGCTTGAACCATATACCGGCAGGGGGTATATATACCGCATGCGCAAGGACATCAAGGCGACCTGCCTCAAGCGGCTGCACCGGATCGAGGGCCAGGTCCGCGGCCTCGCTCGCATGGTCGAGGAGGACCGCTACTGCATCGACGTCGTGACCCAGATCTCTGCGGTGCGCGCCGCGCTGCGCCGTGCCGAAGAGGAGATCCTGCGCGATCACGTCGCCCACTGCGTCGAGGAGGCGATCGTCTCCGGCGACAGGGCGGCGCAGCGCCGCAAGGTCGCCGAGCTGATGGACGTCGTCGCCCGCGCCGACCGATGACCCGGGAGCGTGAGTAGTTTCCGAGGCTACCGCCGAAGTCATCCGGCACCTAACGGACATGCCGTGGTGCCGGGCAGCTCGGCAATGCTGCCGGGACATTCGAGCGCATCTGATGGTCGTGGAGCTGGCGATGGAACGCGGCGGTCGCGACGACGATCCGCAGGCGCCGAAGGTGCGCGGCGCCGACATGGTCCCGACCGACCTGTCAGCGATCCCGGCGCGAGAGGCTGCGCTCGCGCAGGGTCGCGGCGCCGTGGCGGTGCCAACGGCCGCTCCGGCCGCTGACCTCTTGCGCCCGTCCGCGATCGGGGAACCGCAACCCGACGGTCTGGCCGATACGGTCGAGGCAAGCTCGTGGAGGCTTTGCTACGAGGGTTTCGATCCGGCTCTCGAGGGCCGCCGCGAATCCCTCTTCACGCTGGGCAACGGCTACTTCGCGACGCGCGGCGCGGCGGCGGAAGCGGTCGCCGACGGCGTCCACTATCCCGGCACATATCTGGCCGGCGGCTACAACAGGCTCACCACCGAGATCGCCGGCCGCGCCATCGAGAGTGAGGATCTGGTCAACTGGCCGAACTGGCTGCCCGTTGCGGTTCGGGCTGACGACGCTCCCGAGTGGTTCGATCCCCGGAATGTCGCCGGCCTCCTTCAGTACCGTCAGGACCTCGATCTGCGCCGTGGCCTGTACCGGCGCTGCGTCCGTATCCGCGATGCTGTCGGCCGCGTGACGCGGCTCGAGGAGTGCCGGTTCGTCCACATCCGGGACAAGCACCTGGCCGGCCTTCGGCTCCGGGTGACGGCGGAGAACTGGTCGGGTCGCCTCGTCGTACGCTCCGTCATCGACGGCCGTGTCACCAATGCAGGCGTGCTGCGCTATCGCCCCTTCGATGGGCGCCACCTCGAGATTCTGGAGTGCGCCGTTGTCGGTTCGGACATTGCCCTGATCGAAGCGCGGACGCTGCAGTCCGGGCTGCGCGTCGTCGAGGCCGCCCGAACCCGGCTCTACCGGAGCGATCAAGCGCTCGAGCAGGGCTGGCAGTCGGTTCGCCAGCCCGGCCTGATCGGCCGGGAGCTGACCTTCACCCTCGGGCGAGGCGAGACGGTCGATATCGAGAAGATCGTCGCGCTGTACAGCTCGCGCGACCAGGCCATCGCAGACGCCCGAACGGAGGCGTTGACCGCCCTGTCACGCGCCGGTCGATTCGCCGACCTGGTCGAGAGGCATGCCCTCGGCTGGGTGCAGCTCTGGCGGCGCTGTGATCTCGATTTCGTGCAGGTGCGAAGCGATGCCGACCAGCAGACCCACCGCATCATCCGGCTGAACATCTTCCACCTGCTGCAGGCGGTGTCGCCGCACACGATCGATCTCGACGCCGGCGTTCCCGCGCGCGGGTGGACCGGTGAGGGCTATCGCGGCCATATCTTCTGGGACGAGCTCTTCATCTTCCCGTTCCTCAATCATCGCCTCCCCAAGCTCACGCGGGCGCTCCTGCTGTACCGCTGGCGCCGCCTGCCCGAAGCGCGCTGGGCGGCGCGCGAGGCGGGATGCCGCGGCGCCATGTTCCCCTGGCAGAGCGGCAGCAACGGCCGGGAAGAAACCGACGTGATGTACCTCAATCCGCGCTCGGGAGGCTGGATTCGCGACAACACCCAACTGCAGCGGCACGTCAACGCAGCCATCGCGTTCAACGTTTGGCAGTACTATTGCGCAACGGGCGACAGCGAGTTCCTGTACGTGTACGGGGCCCAGCTGATCCTCGAGATTGCCCGGTTCTGGGGCAGCATCGCCCAATGGAATCCCGGGCGGGCGCGCTACGAGATCCGCGGCGTCATGGGGCCGGACGAGTTCCATGACGCCTATCCCGGCGCCGACACGCCGGGGCTGGACAACAATGCCTACACCAACGTGATGGCCACGTGGTGCCTCGAGCGCGCACTGCGCCTGTTCGACATTCTTCCCGAGGAGCGCTGCCGCGAGCTGTGCGACACGCTCGGCCTGGACCGTACCGAGCGCGACGCCTGGGACGCCATCAGTCGCAAGATGTTCGTGCCCTTCCT
>JBEKZK010000256.1:0-6321 GCA_049509935.1 Xanthobacteraceae bacterium
TCCTGTGCGGCCACGGGTCACCGTCGGCACGAGCGTCCACTGCTGGCGGACGTGCGACCATCCCGGGTCGAACTGTTAAGCTTGTTTCGAAAGTCCCCGCCGCCCGCTCCAATATGCCCCGCGGGCGCACTCCAAGCGTGCAATTACGCTGCGCGCTATTCGAGAATTGGCCAAACTAAGGTTGCAGTCAAGTATCATTTTGCCGTAACTCGACCGCGGGCTACCGTCATTTATGACAGTGGCCGGCCGCTGCATACGATGGCACCGTTGACGCGTGCAACTGGAACTTGAAACAGCCTCCCGACTCGGAGCCGGTCGACCGCGCTCAGCCTTATCGTTACGTCGTGCTCGCGGGCCCGCATGCAACCGTTACCAGCGTCCTCCGCGGGCGCTCGCGCATTCGGCCGCGTTGGACCCGACTTCGAGCGTGCAAACGCAAACGCTTTCGAGACAACGCGCTCGGCGCCGGCATCGATACGGCGAGCGCATCAGGCATCAGCCAAATTAAGGTTGTGACCGAGCACCGCGCGGCTATAATTGGACGCGTGACATTCGTTTGCGGGGTTGCCGGCGCCACGCCGCGGGGCCGCCGGGTTGGGGGAGGGGCCTTTGACAAGCGTGGCTCGCTATCTGGCGTTTCTGTCGCTCTGGGTCGGCGCCTGGATGTGGCAGATGGCGATGCCGCAGACGACAGGCTGCCGTGCTCAGGCTCAGGCGGATTCGGCGTCGCGGCCATCGCCGGGCGAGCCGACCAAAGTCTGGACCGAGCCGGAGTCCGGATCGGTCGTCGGCAGCGCCTATGTGAACAATTATTTCGGCCTTTCCGTGCCGCTGCCGCCCGGGTGGTCGGAGGGCCTCGCGGGGCCGCCGCCGTCACCCGCCGGCTCCTATGTCCTGTCGGCATTCGACGGCACCAAGGTCGATCGGGCATCGATCCTGATCGTGGCCCAGGACCTGTTCTTCGGCGCCAAGCCGTTCGCCAGCGCCGCCGAGATGGCGGCGGATTTCCGCGATGCCATCAAGGGCATCTCGTACATGACGATCGACCGCGGGCTGGACGACACGACGATCGGCGGGCATGCCTTCCAGCGTTTGGATTATAATGCCGGCGGCCTCTATCGCGTCTGGCTGTCGACCGAGCTGCGTTGCCACGCGGTCATGTTCAATATCACCGGCACCGCTCGGGATCAGGTGGAGAGCATCGCGCGTGGTCTCGAGGCGATGTCGCTGCCCGCCGCAGCCGGAACGCAAGCGGCGGCCGGTGCCGAGCAGACAAATCCGGTGTGCATCAAGAACTATGCGACCGAGGAGACCCTGCTCCGCAAGGTCGACCCGGTTCCCAACGATCCCCGCGGCGTCAATGTGCCGGTCCGGATCATCATCGGCGGCGACGGCCGGGTCCGCCACGTGCACGTGATCAATGCCAGTCCGGCGCAGCGCCAGGCGATCGTGGAGGCGCTGATGCAGTGGGAGTTCAAACCCTATGAAGTGATGGGGCATCCCACCGAGGTCGAGACCGGGGTGCTCTTCAAGTTCAAGCCGCACGGAACATGACCAGGCGATCGCCGCAGCAGCCTTCACCAGCCGCCGTGCCGCGCCGTGCCGCGCGGCGTACCCCCGGCGAGCACCCGACGAGCACGGCGGGGCGCCGGCTGGCCGCCACGCCGCATCTGTGCCGGCTGATCATGATTGTGACCGTCGCCGCCTGCGGCGCGACGTTTGCATCGTTCGCCGACGCTGCGGGCGGCGCCCAGGCGCGTCCGGCATCGGACGCCTCGAATGTTCCAGGCTTTGCGGTGTCCGGCAATCCGGTCGCCGAGATCCCGCTGGATCGCCTGTCGGCGACGCGCGAGCGGCCCCTGTTCTCGCCGAGCCGGCGCCCGCCGTTCCGCCGCGAGCCGGCGCCCATGGTCCACGTCGAGCAGGCACCCCCTCCGCCGCCTCCCATCACCCCGCCCAGCGTTGCCCTCTACGGGATCGTGGTGGGCCTGCAAGGCCCGCGCGCCTTCATCGCCACCGGACCGTCGGAACGGATCGTCAGGGTGCGGCCGGGCGACGACGTCGATGGCTGGAGGGTGACGGCCATCAGCGAGCGCCGCCTGGTGCTGTCGCGGGCCGATCTGTCGGCGACGTTCACGCTGTTCAGCCCGGAGAACGCCGGCCGGACCGCGCGTCCCGGTTCCGTTCAACCCATTCCGACGCTGGTTGCCCCGAGAACCCGCATCCGCTGACCGCGCATCGACGGTCGAACGCCGCTGGCCGCCGCGGGGCGCCGTCGCTCGGCAGCGACGGGCGCCTGCCGCGCCGATCGCTGTTTCAGAGCGAACGCAGGAAGTCGATGATCACCACATGGTGGCGGCGATCGACGACACCTGCAACGACACCTGCAACCCGACGACGCCCTCCTCGAGCCCTCCTCGGGCTCGCGACGGGCGACGGCGGGCGGCGAGGCCGCCCGCCGCCGCGATGGCAGCGTCAGAGCGAACGCAGGAAGTCGATGATCGCCTGCTGGTCCGACGCCTGCAGGAGGTTGAAATTGTTGATCACCTGGTTGGCCTCGGAGTTGGCGCTCGAATGCGCCTCGATCGTCGCGACCAGGTCGGCGGTGCGACCGTCATGGAGGAAGAATATACGCTGGCCCACTCCCCACAGCGGCGCGCTGCGGAACTGCCGGACGCCGGCGGAGCCCTGGCTGATCCCGTCCCTCAGCTTCCCGCCCATGTCGTGGAGGGCAAAGTCGCTGAACGGCGTATAGGTCACGAAGCTCTGGTTCTGGAAGATCGATTGCGCCGTCGTATGCTGCGGGATGTGGCAGAGGCCGCAGCCGATATTGAGAAACTGGAAGTTGCCCTCGGGTATGTCGCCGGTCTGCGCGACCGGAACCGGTGCCGCGTTGAGGCGCATGAACGCCGCGAAGTCGACGATGTCGGAGGAAATATCCGCCGCCGGGCTGTTGGTCTGAAAGTTGTCGGCGAGATTGGTCGAATCCTCCGGGGTCGGGTTGAAGATGCACCCGGGCGTATCGTCGCGCTCGTTGGGGAAGAGCTCGTTGGTCAGGCCCATCTCGACATTGGAAGCCTCGCCCGAGAACATCAGCAGCGACTTGTTCTGCGCCTTCCAGCCGAACCGCGTGATCGTGCCGTCGTTGCCGCTGGTGTTGAATATGCCGGACGCGATGCCGACCGCCAGCTGCTGACCGGAGATGTTCGACGAATCGGTTTTCAGATTGCCGTCCGGCGTGTTCTCGACCAGTCCGACGCCGAACACCGGAGTCGGGATGCGGAAGATGATGTTGTTGGCCGCGATCTGGGCGTCGAAGTTCGGCTGCTGGATGTTGCAGCCCGGGGCGTCGGTGCGGCCGGTGATCACGAACAGGTCGTGGACGCCGCCGTCCGGCGTACCATCCGAATTCTTGATGAAGCGTGCCTCGCGCGCGGGTCCGTTGGCAGGGATGAAGGACGGCTCGATGTTGGTGGCGCCGTTCAGGTTTGCGATGGCGCGCTGCGGATTGGTCGCCGGGCTGGTGCCGCCGACAGCCGGCTGCGAATGACAGAGCGCGCAGCTGTTGCCGTTGAAACGCGGGCCGAGCCCCAGGACCGTTCCCGGGATCTGGCTCGCGCCCTGCACCGAAAGGATCTCCTCGAAGACGCCCTGCGCGGCTTTCCAGAACTGCGTCTGCGCGGTCGTCAGGCCCTGCAGCGGCCCGCCGGCGCCGGCCGGGCCGCCGCGCAACCCGTGGTCGACGACCCCAGCCGCGGCCCCTGCTGCGGCCGCTGCCGGGACCCCTGGCGCGGCCCCTGTCGCGGCCCCTGCCGCGACGCCCGCCGCCTGGCCATATGCCAGCCCCACCACGGCAAGCAATGAGATCATGATCGTATTGACCGCCGTCATCGCATTGAAGCTCGTCCTTCTCATCTCATCCTCCGCTGTTCCATGGCCACGGGAAGTCGTCCACGCGAGCGCCCCCTCGCGGGGCGTGCGTGCGACTGCTCTGGTCAGACCGTTCTGTCTAGAATGTTGGTGGCGTCCGCCTCGGCGAGATCGAGACGGATAGAACGCAAGATGCACAATAGCGCTCGAGTATCACTACGATCGGGGATCGCTTTTTATGTGATCTTCACATCACTTATGGATACGCCCACACCGGTTATGTTGTGTTTGGATCACTTATCAACCAGCCCACACCGGTTATGTGGCGTTTGGATCACTTATGGATTCGCAACATTTATCGATTCGCACGCTCTACTTATGGTCACCACTTACGTATAAGGTCGGATCAGAATCGTGCAAAGTTCAGTTGCAGTCAAGTAGATTTTTCGACATTGCGATAGTTGCACAGGAGACCAATCAAACGCCCGATACCAAACATTGATATGCCGATGACGCTGGGTAAACGAGCTGCGCCGGCGGCGTCCCTTCAGCTGGTCGCGAGGAGCGCTCGCTCTGTGTCTGGTGGATCTGAAGATGGTCGGCAGTATCGGCGTCCGATAGGACAAGACGGACCAGGCGTCAGGTCAATCGATTGCGGAACATCCACGAGGCGGCCCACAGCGTCACCGCGCCGATGATCGCCAGCGGCCACAGGTCGGGTACCAGGTCGCGCAGTGCGGCGCCCTCCAGGTAGACCCGGTGCACCATGTCGATGGCGTAGCGCAGCGGATTGAGAAACGTGAAGTACTGCAGCGCCAGCGGCATGTTGCCGATCGGCGTGGTGAGGCCGGAGAGCAGGGTGAACGGCAGCAGGATCACGAAGGAGAACAGCATCGCCTGCTGCATGGTGGCGACGACCGACGACACCAGCAGCCCGATGCCGACCGCCGCCAGCAGGAACAGGGCGAGCGCGGTGTAGAGCGTCGCGAACGATCCGGCGAAGGGGATCCGGAACCACAGCTGGGCGACCAGCAGGATCATCGTCGCCTGCGTCGTGCCGATCAGCATCGAGGGCACCGCCTTGCCGACCATGATCTCGGCGGGGCGGAACGGCGTCACCAGCAGCTGATCGAAGGTGCCCTCCTCGCGCTCGCGGGCGACCGACATGGCGGTGAGCAGCAGCGTCTGCAGCATCGTCAGGGTGCCGATCAGCGCCGGGACCATGTTCCACCGCGTCTCCAGGGTCGGATTGAACCAGGCGCGCATGGTGAGCTGCACCGGTGGTCCGCTGGCGCCGTGCGCCGCCTGCCATTGGGCGTTGAAGGCGGTGACGGCGGCGCCGACATACCCGGTCGCGGTGGCGGCGGTATTCGAGTTCCGCCCGTCGGCGATCAGCTGGATGTCGACCGGCAGGCCGGCGCTCAGCCGCCGCTCGAAGTCCTGGGGGATCTGCACCACCAGGATGACGCGCTGGGCGTTGATGGCATCCGCGATGTCGCCGGCGCGCACGAGGTCGGCGACGCGGACGAACACGCCGGATCCGTCGAGGCGCGCCAGCAGGTCGCGCGACGCGAAGCTGCGGTCCTGGTCGAGCACCGCGTAGGGGACGTTGCTGAGATCGTAGCTCGCCGCGTAGCCGAAGATCAGGCACTGCATGACCGGCGGCACGAACAGGCTGATGCGGCTGCGCGGATCCTTGAGGACGGCGAGCAGCTCCTTGCGGACGAGGGCGACGATGCGCAGCACTGTTTCGAGCATGGCGGCCTCAGGCGATCCGCTTCGCGGTCGCGGCGCGCGAGAGCACCAGCAGCACCACCGCCATCACGGCGAGCACGGCGGTGTTGGGCACGATGACGCTCCACACGTCGCCGGCGAGGAACAGCGTCTGCAGCAGCGCCACGTAGTAGCGCGCCGGCAGCACGTAGGTGATCGCCCGGATCGCCGTCGGCATGCTGTGCAGATCGAACAGGAAGCCGGACAGCATCATGGCGGGGAGGAAGGTCACCAGCAGCGCCACCTGGCTGGCGAGGAACTGGCTCTTGGTCACCGACGAGACCAGGAGCCCGATGCCGAGGGCGACCAGCAGGTAGAGCATCGACACGCCGGTGAGCACCAGCACCGAGCCGCGCAACGGCACGTCGAACAGATACTTTGCCGACACGATGCACAGCAGGAGGCCCATCATCCCCATGACGAAATAGGGGGCGGTCTTGCCGATCAGGATCTCGCCGGAGCGGATCGGGGTGACGAACATCGCCTCGAAGGTGCCGCGCTCCCACTCGCGGGCCATGACCAGCGCGGTGAGGAAGGCGCCGATCAGCGTCATGATCAGCACGATCAGGCCGGGCACCAGGAAATAGTGGCTGTCGTTGGCCTCGTTGAACCACATGCGGTCGCGTACCGTCACCGGCGGGCCCGGGACGGCCGCTCCCTCGGCGTTGCGCCGCGCCC
>JBEKZK010000257.1:0-6307 GCA_049509935.1 Xanthobacteraceae bacterium
CCGAGCCACATCGCCACCAGGCCATCGAGCAACCGGCCCCGGGCCAATCAGGTTCGTGCGGAGCGTCTGCAATTATACCCGTTGGAACCGGAGGGGGACGGTGAAGCCGCACCGTCAGTGGGCGGCAACCGCCCTCGCTTCGATGGCGCGCTTCCCCCCGGACAGTCCTTTCGGACCACCCGTGCCCGCCCCCCGATCAAGTCCGGGGCAGGCATTTCGGGAATGCTCTAACCAACCGCCCGGCGCACGCGCGGGCGCGCATTGCGATCGAAGAACAGCGCCTGGCTGACCACCGCCGACACGGTCGCCGGCTGGAACGGCTTGGCAATAAGAAAGGCCGGCTCCGGGCGCTCGCCGGTCAGGAAGCGCTCCGGATACGCCGTGATGAAGATCACCGGCACCTCGAACGTTTGCAGCAGCTCGTTGACGGCCTCGAGACCGGAGCTGCCATCGGCGAGCTTGATATCAGCGAGGATGAGGCCGGGACGCCTGCTGTTCGCCAGCGCGATCGCCTCCTTGTGGGTGCGCGCCACGCCCACCGCCCGATGACCGAGACTCTCCACCAGTCCTTCCAGATCCATCGCGATGAACGCCTCGTCCTCGATGATGAGGACATCGGTCGCAATCTCGGCGGCGAGCTCGCGACCGGATTCCTCGACCAGGCTGCGCAGCCGCGCCACGTCGACATCGAGAACCTGGGCGGCCTCGGCCTCGGCGAATCCCTCGAGCGCCATCAGCAGGAAAGCCTGTCGCGGCAGCGGAGTGATATTGGCGAGCCGCTGCTCGACCGGTAACGAGGCTCGTGTCGGCTCGGGGGTTCCATTTACCGCCACCGAGTTCCATATCTTGGTGAACAGCCGGTATAGGGCGACCCGTGGCGCGACGGCGTCCCGCACCACCGTCGGATCCTCGATCAGCGCCTCCAAGGCGGCTGCCACGTAAGCGTCTCCCGACTGCTGGCTGCCCGCCAGCGCGCGGGCATAGCGGCGGAGATAGGGCAGATGCTGAGCCACGGCCTGAGATGCAGACAAGACACCCTCCCGATTGCGTACCGCTGATAGTTGGTCCCGCGGCGTCAATTCGCAAGGGCGAAAATAGTTCCCGCGACCCGGAACCAATCGCGGGGCCAAGGCGTTCCGAACCTTTGCACGAGGACCCGGATGCAGTTCTATGCGCTCCAAACCGAAACGACGGGTCTCGGGGGCAGAATACCATGAAAAGCGGGAAATCGGGGGGTGGTCGACCCCCCAGGAAGCCAATGGGGGTCCGGCTCTCGATGCAAGGCAGAACGAAGTCCGAACCGAATCTCAGCCGCGAGATCCAGTCGAAGATCGGCCAGCAGTTGCGCGCGGTGTTCGACGATGTCGTCGACCAGGGGGTGCCCGACCGTTTCGTCGATCTCCTTGGCCGTCTGGACGAGCGGACCGACGAGAAATGAACCCGGTGACGCGAGAGTCCGTGCATGAGCCTTGATCCCTCATTACGCGAAGCCGTGCTGGCAGCAGTGCCGAAGTTGCGCGCCTTCGCCATTTCGCTCTGCGGCAATGTCGACCGGGCGGATGATCTCGTGCAGGAAACGCTGCTCCGCGCGTTGGCGAATATCGACTCGTTCCAGCGCGGTACCAACATGTCGGCGTGGCTGTTCACCATCCTGCGCAATCACTTTCATTCCGAGTACCGCAAGCGCCGGCGCGAGGTGGAGGACGGCGACGGCAGCTATGCGGAGACCCTGAAATCGCAACCCGACCAGACTGCGCGCCTGGAATTGCAGGAATTCCGCGAAGCGCTCGCCAAGCTGCCCCCGGACCAGCGCGAAGCCCTGATCCTGGTCGGCGCCTCGGGATTCTCCTATGAGGAGACGGCGGAAATCTGCGGTTGCGCGGTCGGCACCATCAAAAGTCGGGTGAACCGGGCCCGCACCCGCCTCGCCGATCTGATGTCGATCGAGACGGCAGACGATTTCGGCCCCGACCATGCCACCCGGGCAGTGATGACCCGCAACAGCGCCGACTGAATTGACGGTGCGTGCAGCTGCGGCGGGGCGATAGAATGACGATCCCCTCCCGCTCCAACAGGCGCGCCCCGCATGAGTGACGACATCGTGTTCGACCGGTCGTTCGACCTGGCGCCCGGCACGGTCGACGAGGTCGCTCCGGGCGTGCGCCGATTGCTGTGCGACAACCCCGGCCCGTTCACTTTCAGCGGAACCGTGACCTACATCGTCGGGCGCCGCCGGGTGGCGATCATCGATCCCGGGCCCGACGATGACCGTCACATCGCGGCGCTGACCGGCGCGGTGCGCGGCGAGACGGTCACCCACATCTTCGTCACCCACACCCACCGCGACCACTCGCCCGCCGCGTCAAAGGTCCAGGCGGCCACCGGAGCCATCGTCCTCGCCGAAGGTCCACACCGCGCCTCGCGTGCGCTGCATGTCGGCGAGGCCGGACGGCTCGACGCCGGCGGCGACCAGAGCTTCCGGCCCGACCGCACGCTCGCCGACGGCGACGTGGTGGAGGGTGGCGGCTGGGCGCTGGAAGCGATCACCACGCCGGGCCACACCGCCAACCACATGGCGTTCGCGCTGAAAGGCACCGAGACCTTGTTTTCCGGCGACCATGTCATGGCGTGGTCGACGTCGATCGTCGCTCCGCCGGACGGCGCGATGAGCGACTACATGGCCTCGCTGCACAAGCTCAGGAAGCGACCGGAGACGACCTACCTGCCTGGCCACGGCGGCGCGGTGCGCGATGCTCCGCGTTTCGTGCAGGGCTTCATCCGCCACCGCGAGGGGCGCGAGGCATCGCTGCGGCATCGGCTGGACAAGGGCGCGGCCGATATTCCGACCCTGGTGCGCGCCGTCTATATCGGCCTCGACCCCCGGCTCGCCGGCGCGGCCGCCCTCTCGGTCCTGGCGCATCTGGAGGACATGGCGGCACGCGGGATCGTGGCGACCGACGGACCTCCGTCGATCGACGGCATCTATCGTCTCGCCGCCTCGGGCCGCGCGCCTTTGGCGGGAGGCTGATTGCTCTTGGCCGGCTTCGGCGCCGTCTTCTTGGGGCTTTTCTCCTCGCCGGCGGCATCGTCGATATCCTCCAGCAGCGCGCGGAGGCGCGACGCATTGGTGCCGAAATCGCGCAGGCCGTAGCGCGAGGCCGAGCGCGCGTCGACCCTGGCGCCGTCCTCGCTCTGGCGCACGCGCACCACCACATCGTCGCGGAAGCCCATGATCGGGGTGCGGGCGACCGCCTCGATATGGCCCTCGCGGCGACCGACAACGGGTGGCCGCGCGTCGACGATGCGCCACTTGCGCTTGGTCATGACGGCCGACGCCGCGTCATAGGCCTCCTGGGGGGTCGCGGAGACATTCAAGGTCTCGATATCCGGCCAGGCGCTGCGCTGCAGCTCGGCCGCGCGCAGCCCCGCATAGGTGATCGGATTGGCGTCGCGCGAGCGCAGCCGCGCGATCGCCTCGAAACGCGGCGGGTCGATCGGGTCGGTGGTGATATCGTTGATGGCCGGCAGCCGGTAGCCGCGGATCCCCAGGAAAGTCGGATAGGCCAGGATCACGGCGCTGATCATCACCGCGGTGACGGCCCGGCCGAGCCCCTGAAGCCCCTCGCGCCAGATCACCACGAAAGCGGCGAGCGCCAGCAGGATGGCTACCACCGCCAGAAACAGCGCCCCGCCGAATGTGGCCAGCGCCGGCACGATCTCGAGAAATCCCGACCTGACGATGATGATCGACAGCAGCACCACCGGGATCGAGAACAGCGCCACCCGGCGCGCCCACAGGGCGAGCCGCGAAACCGGATCCTGGGACAATCGATGTCGCTGCATGGTCGTGCTCAGCGCCCCGCACAGATCTGTTTGAGCGCCGTCCACTCCGGGCCGTCGAGCAGCGCCGTGCCCGAGCCGCCCCTCGCGACCTGCCCGATGGCGACGACGCGCGCCCGGGTCTCCGGGTGGTCGGCGAGAGCCTGCACGCCGGGCTCGATGGCGCCGGCGATGCGGCCGAGGATCACGCCGAGCGCGCGGCCGTCGCGGCCGATCCGGTTCATCAGATCCACGCCGAACGCGTCGGCAGTCGCCTCGACCTCGCGCGAATAGGCGGAGCCGAGAACGCTGCGCGCCGCGATGACCACTGCACCTCCGCCGACGAAGTCGCCGAGCACCAGCCCGAACAGAAACGACAGGCCGGCCGACTGCAGCACCGAGCGGGTGCCGTCGCGGTGGGCGACGTGGCCGATCTCGTGGGCGATCACGCCGGCGAGCTCGTCGGGCCGCTCGGCCTTGTCGATCAGGCCCGCGAACACGTAGATGGCGCCGCCGGGCAGCGCGAACGCATTGGCCTCGCGGCGCCGCGCCACGGTCACCCGCAACGGAACCGCAAGCGCCGCGGCCGCCTCGAGGCGGCCGACCACCTTGTCGAGCGCCGCACGCCCGGCCCGCTCATCGGCGGCGGCGCCGCACTCGAACGGCTTGCCCGGCTTGCCCATGTCGAGCATCTGGCGCACCTGAACGTCGACGGCGCGGCCGAGTCTTTGCTCGATTGCGAGCGGCACCAGGGGCGCCAGCCGACTGGCGATGACCGGGACCCCGAAAATGCCGAGCACCAGCAGCGAGACCACGGCGGCGACGCTCCAGGCAACCACCCCGACCCGTCCGCGCCGGCTCTCCGTCGCCCGCCGGTCGACGCTGGTCGCAAGCGCCCTGACGGCGGCCGCAAAGGCGACGTCGCGGATCTCCAGCCGTGCCGGCACCGCGCTGCCGATGCGACCGAGCCGCAGCACGCCGGACGGCGCACTCACCGGCTCGAGCTCGTCATGTGGCCATCGCGCCAGCATGTCGCCATCGGCGGCGCCGCGAGCCACCACCGCGCCCGGCTCGAGCTCGATCGTCACCTCGTGCCTGGCGCCCGCCATGCCATCAAAGAAGGTGCCTGCGCCGGAGGTCGACATGACGGGTCAATATCCACCGACGTTGAGCGCATCGGCCAGTCCCTCGCCGAGCGCGGTCGACGGCTGCGCGACGGCTTTGACCCGGTCGAGCGCGGCCAGGCCGTGCACCTCGATGGACTCGAAACCGACCCGCCACAGGCCGATCCTGACGGTCGCCTGAAATATGGCGGAAAATCCCAGCATCATCGCCACGTAGACGACGACCGTGGCGGCGATCATTCCGATCTCGACGGCCGTCGACCTGCCAAGCGTACCGTCCGTGTCGAGGACCGTCAGGCCGCCGCCCACCGCGGCGAGGAGGATGGCGGCGACGATGCCAATCACAACGCCGAAGGCGAGCGAATGCCAGAGGAAGCGCATGTAGACCCCGTAGACGCTGCGCTTGCGCAATCGCGTCGCGACCGTGACGTCGCCGAACCGCAGGCCGGCCACCCACCATTTGAGCACGATGCCCTGGAACGCCGGATAGAGCAGCGCGCCGGCGATCAGTGTCCAGGCGACCGCAAGACCAGGCAGCACCAGGGCGGCTGCCAGCGCAGGGTTGGCGCCCTCGAACTTGCCGAAATCCGCGCCGCCACCTTTGACCATGTCGGGAATTGCTTCCCAGTCGACCGTGAACGCCGGCACCAGGATTCCGAGCAACAGTGGCAGTACGGTGACGATCCACAGCGGCAGGCCGCGCAGCAGCAGGCGGGCTCCCGACCCGACGAAGCGGCCCTGTAGATCGCCATAGTAGGTGTTGCGCATCTTGTAGCGCTCGAGGCTCGCCTGGCCCCATGGATAGGCCAGCCCGAGGGTGACGGCGCTCAGGATCCACCAGAACATCGCGCATATCGCGTAGCGCCAGCCCGATCCGGTCTGATGGAAGCGCAATCCGCGAAATATCGTGCGCGTCAACCGGTATCGCCGCGCCCGATAGGCGGCGAACTGTCCGAGCACCGCGAGCAGCAGGAACGCGATGACGCTCACCCATCGACCGCCCGGCCCGGAATCGAGCGCCGCGAGGAAGAAGCCCGCATAGACCGGCACCAGGATCGCGATCGCCGTCAGGAACCCGATCAGCAGCTCGCGCGCGGTCCCGAGATATTCCAGCCCGTCGCCGGCGATCTCGGTGTTCGCCCACAGATAGCGGCGAATGTCGGTGGCGAGCCAGAAGCGATAGATGCCGAGCGTCACCATCAGCAGCAGCGCGCCGCGGATGAGCAGCGCCCAGAACGCATCAACCGGCCCGAGGAATCGCGCCGAGCCGGCAGGCAACGCGACAGCCACACCGGGCGGCGGTGCCGAGCCGGTCGCCTCGATCGTGGTCATGCGGTGCGCTGTACCACGAGGCAGCGGGCGAT
>JBEKZK010000258.1:0-6304 GCA_049509935.1 Xanthobacteraceae bacterium
GTAGGACGAACCGTGAATGAAGATCAGGATGCGCTCGGCAGAAGACCCATAGATGCGGTCCGCGAGCTCCTCGCCGTCGCGTGCCGGATAGCGCTCGAGGCGGTGAATTTCCACGCCGAGGTCCGGGCCCTGGAGCGAGGCGAAGCCGAATATATCGGGCGATCGTCCGATCCGCGGTGGAGCCGAGGCGATCAGCACGAGGGCGGCGACCAGTCCCGAAACGGTCAGAGCGCCGAAGCAGGCAAGGCCGATGACGAGAAATTTCATACCATGTCCTTGACCCGGCCGACGATGTTGCAATAGCCGGCGGCGTCGATCGCCGCGAGATCGCCCGAGTGCATCCAGCCGGCCCGGTCGATCGCCTGCGCGGTCTGATCGGGGTCGTCCCAGTAGCCGCGCATCACCGAATAGCCGCGGGTGCACAGCTCGCCGGCGGTGCCGACCGGGACGACGCGGCCCGCCGCATCGACGACCTTCACCTCGACGTGCGGATGGATGCGGCCGACGGTCGAAACCCGCCGCTCGACCGGGTCCTCGACGCTCGACTGGAACGAGATCGAGCTGGTCTCGGTCATGCCGTACGCGATGGTGACCTCGCGCATGTGCAGCTGCGACACCACCCGGCGCATCACCTCGATCGGGCACGGCGCGCCCGCCATGATGCCGGTGCGCAGGCTGGAGACATCGTGGCGGGCGAGCTCGGGGTGATCGAGCGCGGCGATGAACATGGCGGGCACCCCGTGCAGCGCCGTGCACCCGTAGCGGGCGACCGCGGCCAGCGTTGCGGCGGCATCGAAGATCTCGCTGGGAAACACCATGGCGGCGCCGACCGCCGTGCAGCACAGCACGCCGAGCACCATGCCGAAGCAATGATAGAGCGGCACCGGAATGCACAGCCGGTCACGCGCGGTCAGCGCCATCGCCTTCGCGCAGTAGCGCGCGTTGTTGATCACGCCGAAATGGCTGAGCGTCGCCCCCTTGGGCGAGCCGGTGGTGCCGCTGGTGAACTGGATGTTGATGACGTCGTCCGGATCGAGCGCGGCGGCGAGCGACTCCAGCCGGCCGCGGTGGCCGGGACCGGCCAGTCGCGTCAGGTCGGCGAAGCGCATGGCGCCGGCCGGCACCGGCTGGTCGTCGAGCATGATGACGTGCGCCAGATGCGGAAGCCGCGCGGCCGGCAGCCCTCCTGCCCGGTCGATCTCCGGCGCCAGCTCACGGACGATGCCGACGTGGTCGCTCGACCGCTGTCCGCGCGCCATGATCAGCGCCTTGCAGCCCACCTTGCGCAGCGCACGCTCGAGCTCGACGGCCTGATAGGAAGGATGGATGTTGACCAGGATGGCGCCGATGCGCGCGGTCCCGAACTGCACGTCGAGCCATTCGGCACGATTGGCCGCCCAGATGCCGACCCGGTCGCCGCGCCCGATGCCGAGCGCCAGCAGGCCGGCCGCCACGTCGTCGGCGCGCTTGCGCAGGTCGTACCAGGACAGCGTCTGGCGCGTCGCCGCAAAGTGCGCCGCGTCGGCGGCGCCGTGCCGCGCGCAGGCACGGTCGAGCAGCTGCGGAATCGTCATGAACTTCAGCGCGTCGTCGGTGCGGCCGGCAACGTAGGACAGCCCGCCCTGCGGCCGCCGCGCATCGTCCGCATCGCCGCGGAGGAACGTCGAGGTGAACGGGTTGTGCACTAAAAATTCCGCCAATCGCCGAGCTGCTCGAAGGCGTGGGCGGCGCGGTAGATGGTGGTCTCGTTGTAATGCTTGGCGACCAGCATGAGGCCGATCGGAAGGCCGTCGCTCATCCCGCAGGGGATCGACATCGCCGGATGGCCGGTGACGTCGAACGGGCAGGTGTTCGGCAGCATCTCGAAGCCGCGCTGGCACCACAGCGCGAGCGGCGCGTTGGCGGGCGGCAGCGGCGTCGCCTTCAGCGGCAAGGTCGGCATCAGCAACAGATCGTAGCGCGCCAGCACGTCGTCGTAGCTCTTGCGCAGCAGCCGCCCGAGGTTCTGCGCCTTGGCGTAGAAATGCCCGCGATAGTGCTTGATGAAATACTCGCCGGCGAACATCGAGATCTTCAAGGTCCGCGACAGCTCGTTGGCGCGCGACCGCCAGTTGGCGTGGGCATCGAGCAGGCTCGTGGTGTAAAGCCCCTCCCAGTTGAAGCCCATGCCGTTGCCGTGCATCATCTGCGCCATCAGGCCTTCGAGCGCGATCGGCGTCCAGATGGCGGCGCCGTCGCGGTGCATCGGGATCGACACGTCCTCCACCTGCGCCCCGAGGCCGCGCAGGCGCTCGGCGCCCTCGCGCACCCGCGCGTCGACGTCGGGCTCGCTCGCCGGCCAGCCGAACCCTTCGGTCACCACGCCGATGCGCAGCCCGGCGACGCCGCGGCCAAGCCCGGTGGTATACTTGTCGACCCGCACGTTGTACTGCCGCGGATCGAGGCCGTCGGCCCCGGCGATGACTTCCAGCAGCAGCGCGTTGTCGGCGACCGTCGCGGTCATCGGCCCGGCGTGATCGATGGTCGCCTCGATCGGCATCACGCCGGTGTAGGGCACCAGCCCATGGGTCCCCTTCATGCCGTAGCAGCCGGAGTAGCACGCCGGCATGCGGATCGAGCCGCCCTGGTCGCCGCCGATCGCCATCTCGACCTCGCCGGCGCCGACCAGCGCGCCGCAGCCCGACGACGACCCGCCCGCCGAGTAGCCGTGCTTGAACGGGTTGTGCACCGGGCCGAGCGCCGAGGTGTGGCTGCCCCCCGACAGGCAGAAGTACTCGCAATGGGCCTTGCCCACGATGGTGCCGCCGGCATCGAGGATGCGGGTCACCAGGGTGGCGTCGACGTCCGGCACGTAGCCCTCGAGCGTCGAGGCGCCGTTCATCATCGGCACGCCGGCGAGGCAGATGTTGTCCTTGAGCACCACCCGCTTGCCCGCCAGCGGCCCATAGGCGGCGCCGCGCACCTCGGCCTTCACGGCCCAGGCGTTCAACGGGTTCTCGGCGGCGCCCGGCCGGTAGCCGGGCGTGCGCGGATAGCGCACCGCCGGCAGATAGTCGGGCAGCTGGTTGACCCGGTCGTAGGACTGGAAGGTGCCTTCGAGCACGTCGAGATACTCGGCGACCTCGCCGGCCGACATGCTCATGTGCAGCGAGGAGACGATCTCCTGCATCTGGTCGAGGGTTGGACGCTTGACGGTCGACATGGGTCCCCCGGGGGCTGCGGCGGGTTGCGGCACCGCCGGCAAGACAGATCTCGATGCTGATCGCGGCGCCACTGCCGCGCGGGCGCCGCCTTGCCGCCACGACGCGGCGGCCGGCGGCGCGGCGGCCGGCGGCGCGCCCGCGACCGGCCGGGCGCCGGCGCGACCGATCCCGCCGAGGCCGGTGAGATCGGCGATGGCGCCGCCGCGCGCCGCATTGCCGTCGAGCTCGCGGGTGATGCGGCCGCGCTCGACCAGCACGATGCGGCCGGCCACGTCGAGCACCAGCTCGAGATTCTGCTCGACGATCAGCATCGACAGCCGGTGCTTTTCGCGCAGGCTCGCCAGGATGGCGCCGATCTCCTGGACGATCGACGGCTGGATGCCCTCCGACGGCTCGTCGAGCACCAGCAGCCAGGGAGAGGAGACCAGCGCCCGCGCCAGCGCCAGGATCTGCTGCTCGCCGCCCGACAGCGTGCCGCCGCGCTGGTCCATGAGCCTCGCCAGCCGGGGAAAGATGCCGACCACGCGGTCGATCGCGTGCTCCTCGGTCTCGCCGGAATCCGGCGTCCAGGCGAGCCGGAGATTTTCCTGCGCGCTCAGTCCCGCCAGGATGCCGCGGCCCTGCGGCACGTAGCCGATGCCGAGCCGGCTGCGCTCGTGCGCCGCCCACTGGGTGACGTCGACGCCGTCGACGACGATCTTGCCCCCGGTCGCCGGCAGCAGCCCCATGATGGTCTTGAGCAGCGTGGTCTTGCCCATGCCGTTGTGCCCGACGATGCCGATCGCCTCGCCGTCGCGCACCTTGAGCGACACCCCCTGGAGAACCGGCACGTCGCCGTAGCCGGCGCGCAGGTCGGACAGCTCCAGCACCACGTCGTCGCGCGACGGCGTGGCGTCGGTGCCGTCGCCGGCCTGCGGCACGACGGTCATCGGGCGCGGCTCCCGAGGTACACCTCGCGGACGCGCGCATCGGCCAGCACCTCGGCGGTGCGGCCCTCGACCAGGATCGAGCCCTGGTGGAACACCGTGATCGCCGCGTCGAGCATGCGCACGAAGTGCATGTCGTGGTCGACCACGATCAGGGCCGCGGTGCGGTTGATGCGGCGGATGATGGCGACCAGGCGCTCGGTCTCCTGGCTGGTGATGCCGGCGGCCGGCTCGTCGAGCAGGACCAGCCACGGCTTGTTGGCGAGCACGATGCCGATCTCGGCGAGCTGGCGCTGGCCGTGGGCGAGCTCGCCCACCTGGCGCCGCGCGAACCCCTCGAGGCCGAGCTCGGCGACGACCTCGTCGACGGCGGCGTCGGCACCCTCGCGACCGAGCGTCCGGCGCGCCGACAGCCACAGGTTCTCCTCCACGGTCAGGCCGCTCATCACCGAGGGCACCTGGGTCTTCACGCCGATGCCGAGCCGGACGATCCGATGGGTCGGCCAGCCGAACACGTCCTGGCCGCGGATCAGCACGCGACCGCTCGCCTGGCCCCCCCGCACCTGGCCGGTGACCGACTTGAAGAACGTGCTCTTGCCGGCGCCGTTGGGGCCGATCAGGCAGCGCAGCTCGCGGTCGCGCAGCGTAAAGCTCACGTTGTTGACGGCGAGCACGCCGCCGTAGCGCACCGACAGATCGCGGGTCTCGACGGCGGGATCGCTCATGCGTCGGCATCCTGGACGGCGACGTGGCGGCGCCGTGTGCCGCGGGCTTGGCGGCGATGCGCCTGGGCGCCGGCGAAGCGCCGCCGCCACGCCACCAGCGCCGGGGCGAAGCCGCGCGGGATCAGCAGCACCACCAGGATCAGGATGGCGCCGAGCACCAGCGAGTTGTCGACCGTGGTCTGCGATCCCAGCGCGATCTTCAGCGAGCCCAGCACGACGGCGCCGAGCATCGGTCCGACCAGGGTGCCGAGGCCGCCGACGATCACCCAGATGATGACCTCGGCCGACTGCCCGAGGCTGAACACGCTCGGCGTCACGATCTCGGCCCAGTTGGCGAACAGGCATCCGGCGAGCCCCGCCATGGCGGCGCTCACCGAGAAGATCAGCGTCTTGAGGGCCGGCACGTCGTAGCCGATGAGCTCCATGCGCAGCTCGTTCTCGCGGATGCCGACCAGTGCCCGGCCGAACGCGCTCGCCAGAATCCAGCGCGCCACCAGATAGGCGCCGAGCAGGCTGACCACAACGACATAGTAGTACGGCGTGCCGTAGATCTGCTCGCCGGGGTCGCCCGGCACGTTGAGCGTCGGGAACGCCGGAATGCCGTTGAACCCGCCGAGCCGCGCGTTGCCGATGCGATAGGCGTCGCCCGCGGTGGCGTTCATGAAGCGGTTGAGGATCAGGGTGACGACGAGCGTCATCACGCCGAGATAGACGTCGCTGATGCGGCCGTAGAACATCATGGCGCCGATGATCGCCGCGACCAGCGCCGGAACCAGGAGCGCCAGCAGCAGCGGGCCGGTGCTCTCGCCGATGTTGAAGGAGGCGATCGCGTAGGTGTAGGCGCCGAGGCCGAAATAGGCGGCGTGCCCGAAGCTCAGCAGCCCGGCATAGCCCCACATCAGCCCCAGCGACAGCGCGAACAGCGCCCAGATCGCCAGCAGGGTCGGCGTGTTGGTCTCGGAGACCAGCGGCAGCAGCAGCAGCGCCGCCGCGAACGCGGCGAACCAGTGCCAGCGCAGCCTGCCGACGCCGAACCCCGAGCCGGTCATGTGGAGCTGCGGAAGAAGCGGCCGGTGACGCCCTGCGGCATCAGGCGCAGCAGCACCATGGCGAGCGCCAGCATGGCGATCTCGCCGATCACCGGGGTCGACGCGAACGACACCAGCTGGTTCACGGTGCCGAACACCACCGCGGTCGACAGCGTGCCGGCGATGACGGCGGAGCCGCCGGTGATCACCGTGATGAAGGCCTTGGCGATGTAGGAGCCGCCGACCGAGGGCAACAGCCCGGTGAGCGGGGCGAGGATGCCGCCGGCGAGCCCCGACAGCGCCGCGCCGACCGTGAAGGTGACCATGTAGATGGTCCTCGGATTGTGCCCGAGCGCTGCGACCACGTCGGCCCCCTGCATGGCGCCGCGGGCGATCAGGCCGACCCGGGTATAGCGCAGCAC
>JBEKZK010000259.1:0-6280 GCA_049509935.1 Xanthobacteraceae bacterium
TCCGTCGAGGTCACGTTCGGCTACATTAACACCTACAAGAAGGCCAGTAATAGATCATCGAGCTGATCGGTCGCGTCTACCATCGGAGCCTCAGTCATGCCGGTCGCCGCCTTCGCTCTCATTCTGGTCGCTCTGTCTCTGAGAGCACTCGATGTCGCCTATCACTACGGCGACGTCAGCCGCGTGCGCAGTCTGACCCCGCCGGTTCCTCATGCTGAAGTCAGCTGGTTCCGTCACGCATTCAGATCGCTCAGGCCGAAGCCGCTCGACAACTACCTGGCTGCGCTGCAGTTTGTGAGTGCGTGGCAGCTGATCGCGGCGGCCGCCCTGGTCTTTGACAGCAGCGAGAGCCTCATCGTCCGAGGACTCTGCGTGCTATTCGTCGGCGGCCGCTTCCGGGAGCTGCAGGAAATCGGGCACTTCGCCATCCATGGTGTGCTTTGCCCGTCGAGACGGCTGGGCC
This sequence comes from Xanthobacteraceae bacterium, assembly GCA_049509935.1. Taxonomy (GTDB): domain Bacteria; phylum Pseudomonadota; class Alphaproteobacteria; order Rhizobiales; family Xanthobacteraceae; genus AP-16. Next base: position 464 of record JBEKZK010000259.1, read on the forward strand.
TGCTCTTGACCAACATCTTCTGCCAGTTCCCTCTCTTCAAGCCCTCCGCGTCCTTCCGGTACCGCACCCACGTCGCAGAGCATCATCCGCATGCCAACCTGGACGGCCGGGACCCTAATCTCGGCGATTTCGATGTTGCCGGTCTTGTCCCGGGTATCACCGTCCTCCAGTACTGGAGAGGCGTGTTCTTCCCGCTGACGCCCGCCGGCATCCTCCTCCTGCTGAAAGAGTGCCTGACGAACCTCCTCCACCGCAATCACGGGACGGGCGAGCTTCTGCTCCGAGCGCTGATTGTGTCGCTGATCACGTTACCGATGGTCATGTTCGGGTCCAGCTCGGAGATCGTGTGGATCTTTCTGGTGCCGCTGATGGTGGTCTATCCCCTGTTTGCCTGGCTCTCTCAAGTGGTCGAGCACCGCTGGTTTCTCCCGCAGCCGGACGACCGCTCGAGGTTGGGGCGGGAGCTGGCCTTCGGGCGTCCGACGGAGTACGCGGGTCTGTCCGGTCTGTTGATCCGCCAGAACATCTTTCCGTTCGGGGATTCCTATCACCTGGCGCACTCGCTCTTTCCCAATGTGCGATGGAACTACTTGCCGGTGGTGCATGAGCTGTTGAAGCGACACCTCAAGGGCTACATGGACCATGCCAGTCAAGGACTGTTCTGGCACCCGGCCGGAACCCACTCGGCGACATCCGAGCTGCGGGAGCGATTGACGCAATCGCCGCTGGCACAGCGGATCACCGCGCCCGATGTCCGGTGACACCAGATGAATGTTCCGGTGCACTTCAGCAAGTACCAGGCATTGGGCAATGATTACCTCGTGGTCGACAAGGCGGCCTGCCCGCTGCTGACCACCGAGGTTGTGCGCCGCGTCTGTGACCGGCACTTCGGCATCGGCGCGGACGGCATCTTGGTGGCGTGTCTGGCAGAGGCGGTGCCGGCGGTGCAGGTGCTCAACCCTGACGGCAGCGAGGTGGAAAAGAGCGGGAACGGCCTGCGCATCTTCGCGCGCTACCTCTGGGACCGCGGGTTGGTCAAGGAAGAACGCTTCCCAGTGAGGATCTCCGACGAGATCGTGACCTGCCGTGTTGGCCCGGGCGGCCGCGTGATTACGGTGGACATGGGACGCGTGCGGTTTGACAGCGCCGTGATTCCGGTGACGGGGCCCTCCCGTGAGGTGATCGAGGAACGTTTGGAGGTCGGTGGGGTCACCCTGACATTCTCGGCTGCGACGATTGGTAACCCCCACTGCGTCATCCTGCGCGAGCGGGTGACGGAGCAGGAGACGCGAAGACTCGGTCCGCTGGTGGAGGTCGACCCACGGTTTCCCAACCGGACCAACGTCCAGTTCGTCGAGGTGGTCGACCGGGCCAATCTGCGGATCGAGATTTGGGAACGTGGCGCCGGGTATACGCTGGCCTCCGGCAGCAGCAGCTGCGCGGCCACGGCGGTGGTGCACAGGCTCGGACTCTGCGACGCGCACGTGACCGTGCACCTGCGCGGCGGCGAGATGGAGATCGAGGTCAGAGAACACTTCGACATGCGTATGACAGGCAGTGTCGTCCGGGTCGCTGACATCTCGTTCGCGGCCGAGTCGTGGCCTGCGGTGGAAGCCGCTGTCGCGCTGGGCACCGTCCCGACACGGCAACGCGGCGACTTGGCGTCGCTCACTCATCTGCTCTAGGAGAAAGCACCGATGCCCGATTGGCCCGTGACTATCAAGAAGGTCGCCAACAACCAGGTCTCGTTCGAGCCCTCGCCTTGTCAGGCGCTCATAGGTGATCTCGTCTATTGGCGCAACCAGGACACCGAGGCCCACTGGCCGGCGGCTATCGAGGACGGCCAACCGGTCCCTTCGTCCTTCGTCCCCAATCAAATTCCTCCCGGGGGCGTGTCGAGCTTCTTCTCGCCGGGCGCGGAAGGGACGATCGAGTATGGCTGCGTCCTGCATCCCGACGAGCGAGCGAAGATCCAAGTGCTGGCGAAGGCACCGGCAGTCACCTAGGCGAAGTGAAATCCGCCTATGGCCGCGCGGGACCATGGCCGCCTGAGAAGGCCCGTTTCGGCGGGGCGGCCGTGGTGGGTTCGGACAGTTCTCCAGGAGAGCACACGTGATTAGCTGGAATCCACGTCATTGCGACATCGGCGCCCGGATCAGCGCCGCCAGGCGGCAGATGGGCACGGTCGGCGCGGTCGTCTGCCTGGGCATCGCGGTGCTCGGTCTCGGCGCCTCAGAGACGGCCGCGCAGGGATTCGTCGCATGTCCACCGACTGGGCAGCCACTGCTCGATATTCCCGAGATCACGCGCGACGCGACGTCGCGGACGTTGCCCGCCGTCATCACCATCAGCGACCAGATACGGCGCATCTGGCTCCCGCAGAGCAAGGACGAGAACGGTGTGGTCGGTGAAAGTCACTACTGTGCCACGCAGCGGGTTCGTTACCTCCGTGGCCACAGCCCGGTGCATCCGGACGAGCGCTGGCCCACGACCGCGGACCCGGCGGAGCCGCTCCCGGGGCCCACCCTGCGGGCCAGGGTAGGGGATGTCGTCCAGCTCTCGCTGCTCAACGAGGTGGATGCCGAATGGTTTGGCCTCACCTACGACCGGGGAGAGCAGGGCCTCGGCTGCGACGTGAGCACCGGATCCGACGGGCAGATCTATCCTGGCAACACCGGCGACACCATGCCGAACTGCTTTCACGGGTCGAGCACGAGCAACCTCCACTTTCACGGTACGCATACCTCCCCGAGCACGGCCGCTGACAACGTGTTCCTGCAGATCCGGCCGTCGCCGCGGAGCGGGGGTCAACCGGTCGTCACCGAAGCCACGGTCCGGGAGGATTTCGAGGCGTTCTTTCGGCGGTGCACGGCAGAGCTGCGGCGACACAGCGGCGTGCCCACCGCGTGGCCCAACCGATGGGAGGACTTGCCGGCCGCCTACCGGAGCGAGCAGGAGCGGCTGTTACGACTCTACGATGCCACCGGCCAATTCCAGGGAGGGCGAGGTTTGCCGCCGGAGTTCCAGCTCTGGCCCCGGGATCAGCACGCAATCGAGCAGCTCGAGTGGCCGATCTATTATGTGGGCGCCTTTCCGTACTGCTTCCAGCTCCCGGAGTATCCCGCGGGCGACGGGCTGCACGATGCCGACCGGCAGCAGATGGGGCAAGCGCCCGGCACGCAGTGGTATCACTCGCACAAGCACGGGTCGACCTATCTCAATGTGGCGAACGGGATAGTCGGGGCGCTGATCGTGGAAGGCCCGTACGACGATCGCCTTCGCGAGTACTACCGGAGCACGCCTGACCATCGGAACTGGGATGTCGTAGAGAAGGTGCTCGTACTCCAGCAGCTGGACATGACGCCCAACCTGCTGCGGGCTTCCGGTGGGTCCGGTCCCCAGTTCGAGCTGACATCCGTCAACGGCCGCCTTCACCCGGTCCTGACCATGCGTCCGGGCGAGGTGCAGCGCTGGCGTATCATCAACACCTCAGGTCGGACCGGGATCGTGTTCCCGGTGCCCGGCCAGGGACTCCAGTGGCGTCAGACGGCTCTGGATGGCGTCCAGCTGGCCCCCGCGAACTACGGCAAGGCGAGCAACGGTAGCGCGGAATTCCTGCTGAGCTCGGGCAATCGCGCGGACCTGCTCGTCCGGGCACCCGAGGCCGAAGGCGACATCGCGGTCCGTGCCGCCGGCACCATCTCGAGAGTCGCCACCGACAAACCCCTGACCCTGTTCACGGTCCGCGTCATCCGCGATCCCCAGAGACAGAATCCCGACCCGCCGATGCCGTTTCCGACAGCGCAGGAGTTTCCGCCGCTGCCGATGTTTCTCGCGGACATCGACCCCTCGACGATCCACACCCGGCGCGAGCTGGTGTTCGACAGTGTGTCACTGAGCGCTCCGAATGCTCCCGTTAATCCTCTCCCGCACCGGGGACGTCCCCGGGAGCACACCATCAACGGCAAGAAGTTCGGGGACGACATCGATCAGGCTATGGTGCTCGATAGCGCGGAGGAGTGGACGATCGTCAACGAGACTGCCAGTCCGGCCATTGCGCACCCGTTCCACATCCACACCAATCCATTCCAGGTGATCGAGGTCTTCGATCCGAACGATCGGGCCTATCAGTTCTCAGATCGTAATGCCCCCTGCTACGTGGATCCCTCCGACCGGGCGACCTGGAGACCGTGTCCCGCAACGCAGCTCGCCGCGCCGTATCAGTGGCGGGACACCTTCGCGATTCCCGCGGCAAGGCAAGACAGCGCCACGGGAGACCGAAAGGTCAACGGCCACTTCAGGATGCGCAGCCGGTTCGCGGACTACACCGGGCAGTTCGTGATCCACTGTCACATCCTGGGGCACGAGGACCGCGGCATGATGCAAGTGGTGGCAGTGGTATCGAACAAACCGCTTGCCCCGCATCACTAGGACTGGGCGAATCGCCAGACGACCGATTCCATGCAACTGATCATTTGCAGGATGGGTAAAGTGACCAAATCGGACGCATGTCCGAACTGGTCACGAAACCCATCGCAGCAGCGGAATTGGTGGGTTTCGCGAAGAGCTCAACCCACCCTTGACATCGTTGCGGATGATTTCCTTGCGGCGCTGGCTCTGGTCAAGTTGGAGGCGAAAGTGCACAGGCGCGCGACGATGACGAGGTTGACACTGTCTACCAATGGCGTTACATGGCGTCCTCTGCTCGTGAGCACCCGATGTTTCGACCCCTTGCCGCGTTCCCAGCTGTTTCCGTCGTCTCCGCGCGCGGCGGAGGTCTTCGTAGCGTTGCGGTTTGCATAACTTCCCGCCGGTCAGGCGAATGTCGGAAAAGGACTTCCTCGGTCGCTCGAAGCAGCGCTGGGGCATCTGCAACAACCTGCGTGCCGTGAGCGGGCCGAGCTTCGAGGAAGCCGCGTTCGGAGCCGGCGCCGAAGGCGTGACACGGATCGGCGTCGAGATCGCGCCGTGAAGGGGTTGTCGCGCGGCGTCGATTTTCGAGAGGCCTGCGTCGTAGAGGCGCTGGCGGTCGTCGCCGAGAGCGGCGTGCACAGCCTGAGCCTGCGCGAGGTCGCGCGCCGGCTCGGCGTTTCGCATCAGGCGCCCTACAAACATTTCGCCAGCCGCGATCATATCCTCGCTGAAATCGTTCGCCGCGCCTTCGATCACTTCGCCGCCGCGCTCGACGCGCGCCCGCGTTCGCTCGACCTCGTAAAAGATTCCCGGTCGATGGGACGCGCCTATGTCGATTACGCGCTTGAGCATCCGTTGGAATATCAGTTGATGTTCGGCGCGCCGCTGCCCCCGCCGGAGCGCCATCCCGAAATGATGCGCAGCGCGCGACATGCGTTTTCGTTGCTGCGCGACGACCTTGCCCGCGTCTTCGCCGCGTCAGGCGCGCCTGAGGGCGCGATCGATCTCGATTCCGAGGCGCTGTTCGTCTGGGCCGCCGTTCACGGTCTGGCGAGCCTCCAGGCCACTGAAGCGATGGGCACGCTCGACCTGCCGCCCGGCACGCGCGAGCGCATGCGCGAACACATGCTCGATCGCATCGGCGCGGCGCTCGGCGTCGCGCCGCCCGCCCTGTCGCCGCAGCCCCGAGGGAGCCCCGAATGAGCGAAATCAAGCCTGGCCGCTGGACCGCGCGTTTCGAGGAGCCGCATGTCGTGTTTCTCATCGGCATGCGCATCAACAAGCCATGGAAGGTCCATCGCTGGTTTCCCGTCATCATGGCGATGGGGCGAATGCTCGGCGAACTCCATGCGCGCCCCGAACTCGGCTTCATGGGGGGACGGATGTGGCTCGGGCGCACGATCG